>JADHXT010000133.1 GCA_016782825.1 Candidatus Brocadiia bacterium
CCTGCGGAGCCGCATCGTGCGACTCCTCGGCGGCAAGGGCGATCGGCGCGCGCGGCTCTCGCGCACCTGGCCCGTCGTGCTGGGCGTTGCGCTCATCGCCGCATCGCTCGTCGTGCGGGCCGTTGCCAGGGACGTAGCGGAGCCGCCGCCCAAGGCGCTGCTCAAGCGCATCGAGGCCGTGCTGCCGGCGGGCTGGTCCGTCCGCACGGCGGGCGACACGGTGACCGTAAGCCGCAACGACGAGGCCGAGGCCTACAACGCCATCAACCTGCCCACCCACAGCGGCATCGGCGATCTGCGCAAGGGCGGCTTCACCTTCGCCCACCGCTACGAGCTGACCCTCCGCGTCGGCCCCCACGTCGCCCCCGACGAGTTCACCCGCCGCATCGTCGCCAACACGGCCACGGCGAAGGCGATGCGCGAGCTCCAGGCGCGCATGCGGCACATCTCCCACAAGTTCGACGACTACCTGCCCAAGACGCCTGCGGACAAGAAGCTCGTCGCCGGCTACAGGCGGCTCAAGGCCGCGCTCCATGATCTGCCCGACCTCTACGACGATGCGCACAGCATCTGGTCGAGCGACAGCCTGGGCTTCGCAGTCGTCTTCGCGTCCGACGCCGTCGGCAAGGAGTGTCGCGGCGTGCATGGGAAGGTGGCCGCGCTGTTCCTGCGATACGAAGCCAAGGCGACTGAGGCAAGGGCCGACGCCGGCCTGCGGTGGGTCGACGACAAGACGGGCCGCGTGTGGTTCACGGCAGGCGACATCGTGCGTTTCGACTGGGAGCGACAGTTCTTCGAGCTCAAGCGGCGGCCGGCCATGGCCGTCATGGCCAACGACCTGCGCCTGAAGCGGTCCTTCACCGTACGCGACGAGGAGGGGATCATCTATCGCGGCACGTTCATGAGCCTGGTCTCCTCGTCCAGTTTCCGGGGGCCGACCATCGTGACAGGGCCCGTTGACAAGTCGATGCGGCCCCCGCTCTTCCGCATCGATGCAGGGTACCCAGGCCGTATCGAGGGCGACCCCGACGGCCGTCGCGTCCCTCGGCTACGGGCCGCTCTCGATCGCGCAGGCGTGCTCGGCGCGATCGACACCGCAAAGCCGCCAAAGCCCATCGAGCGGCTCTCGTCGAAGTGGAGCGACGAGCGCGGCGGCCTGCGGGCGCGGGTCGAGCTGTTCCCCGAGACCTTCCGCATCGGCGAGAAGGCCAGGCTCCATGCCATCGTCTTCGGGCGCAACGACGCCCACACGACGGCCGACGTCGTCGAGATACACGCCACCGTCGAGGCCAACGGCGGCAAGTTCGGCTGCTCGACTCACTGGACCCTGCCTCTCAAGGAGATGCTCGACGAGCGGGTCCACCCCACCGAATGGAAGCCGTGGGGACCGGTCTTCGGCTCCGAGCAGGCCACCGCACGCCCCGGCCCCGCGACGCTGCGGGTGCAGGTGCTCACGCGGAAGAAGACCGGCGAGACGTCCTATTCGGCGGCCCTCGCGACACTAGAGGTCGAGCCCATGGCGATCACCATCCTGCCACAGCAGGACGCTCGCGTGCGCCGCGGAAGGCCGGTGGTGGGCCGATTCGTCGTGGCGGCAGGGGAGGTCGACTGGCCCCGTGTGTATGCGCGGGTGCGCGATGGCACGCGCGTTAGGGTCGCGGCCGATGGCTCGTTCCGTGTCGAGGGGGTGCCGCAGGGCGACAGCTGGCTCTGGGTCTCGGTGCCGGACCGCGCGGCCGGCGGGAGCCTCTACGACAGGCACGTGGCGCAGACGCGGCGTAAGTTCACGGTTCCCCCAATGCCCGGCGGCCGCAGCGACGAACCGCTCGATCTGGGCGTGATCCGGCTCCCGCTCAAGATCGTCGCGCCGACCAGGCCCCCCGGCGAGCCGCCGCCCCGCTGGTCGAAGCCAGTCGGCGGCATCCAGTGCAAGCTCTTCATCGCGCCCCACGACCCGACAAAGACACGGACGATGGCCGCGCTGACTCTCGAGATCCGCAATGTGAGCGCCGAAGCCATCACGCTCCCGACCTTCAACGGCAATACCGCGATCCTCGACGTGCGCGTCGAGGGCTACCCCAAGTTGAGATCGCCGTTGTCGTGGAGTGGAGCGTTCGTCAAGCCCCGCGCCCTGCCTCCGGGAGAGACCTGGACCTACCGGGTCGGCGAGCACTACGGTGTCGCGTACGGGCGTTACGATGGCGGCTGGCGGGTGTTCGATCCGGCGGGCAAGACCTATCGCGTGTCGGTGGCCCTGCTTGGCCGCGATCAGAGCCACGCGTGGGATTCTCGGCCGCCATCCGGCTGGCCGCGCGAGGTCGGGTGTTGGAATGGCCGCGTCGAGTCGAACGCGCTGAGCGTCGTGATGCCGGCCCGGCCGAGGCCCGCGACGCACTGGCCGGGCTCGGGCACGCCCGCGCCCTTGACCACTCCTTGGTCGAAGGCGACTGAGCATGGCCTCCAGACGCGGATCGCCGCCCATGCGGGCACGTTCGTCGCCGGCAAGCCGGCTCACATGCGACTCGAGCTTCGGCATGAGACAGGCGAGGCTTGGGCGCTAAAGGGTGCACGTGGCCAGTACCGCGCGGCGATCGCCGTTGCCGACGCCGCCGGGGAACAGACGGGCCAACGAATGCTGCGGCTCGACTTCAAATCCGGGCTCGAGGCCAGTGAGGTGCGTGTGCTGGCACTCTTCGACCTGTCCGACACGGAGTTCGGCCTGAAGGGGCCCGGAAAGTACACCGTACGTTTCGGCGGGTTCGCGTGGAAGCCGCGCACGAACTGGCGCTTGGTCTCTCTACCCCCTTCGCCGCCCATGGCCTTTGACCTGCTCGCCAGTGCGGGGGCCGCGCCGCCGGGAGGCGCCGCGGGTCGTGACAAGGACGTCGTCGCTGAGGAGCTGCGCAAGGTCGTCGAGCTGCGGCAGCGGCAGGTCGACCGGACCAAGGCCCTCTACAGAAAGGGGGTCGCCTCGCAGCCCGAGCTCGCGGAGGCCGAGATCGCGCTGGCCGACGCGCGGGTCCGTCTGGCCGAGCGCGAGGGAGCGGGGGGGACGGCAACGGCCGAGCTCCGCCGCATCGTCGAGTTGCGCCAGCAGCAGGCCGCGCGGGTCAAGACCCTTGTCGAACGAGGGGTGGCTACGCAGGCCGAGTTGGCCGAGGCGGAGATCGCACTGGCCGACGCGCGGATCCGCCTGGCCGAGCGCGAGGGAGCAGAGGACACAGCAACGGCCGAACTCCGCCGGGTCGTCGAGCTGCGCCAACGGCAGGTCGCGCGGGTCAGGACCCTTGTCAAGGCAGGCAGGGCCCCCGGTCCGGAGCTCGCCGAGGCCGAGGTGAAGCTGGCCGAGGCCCGGGCGCGGCTGGCCGCCCGCGCCAGGAAGCGGGCCGCGCCGCCGAAGAAGGGACCCGTCGCGCCGCAGGGCCTGCGCGTGCCCAAGGGCTGGGACAGGGCGGCCCTACTCGACGCCCTCGCGCGCGGGCTGAAGCGGCTGGCCGACGCGCACTTGCCGGGCCACACGCTCGTCAGGAAGGACGCACACATCCGCCTGGCGTGGCGCACGCAACGCTACGAGGACCCCCGCTCGGCCGACGAACGGCGACGAAGCAAGATGCCCGTCCTCGACCCGGGTCCGGCGCCTGACGGCCTCATCGTGCGTGTGCGGTTCGGGACCCCGGTCTGGCAAGCCGTCCGCCCGCAGACCCTCGACATCGCCGGCTTGTGGAAGACGTACCTGGGCCAGATCGCCTTGCCGACCCTGAAGACGTGGCTGGACTTCGACCTCGACTACGGGCCAAAGACGGCGGCGAAGCTCCGTGAGACCTTCTCGTCGCCTCGCGCGTGGCTCGATGCCGCGGCGGCGGAGGCGAAAGGGCCGCCGGCCGGCGCGCTCGAGTTCCGCATCGTGCCCAACCGCATGGGCTCGTCGCGGCTGCCCGTGCTCGGCCCCGCGAAGCGCCTCGTCGATGACCTCGCCGCCAATGGGCCGCTGGCCGGACGGCAGCGCGGCGACGAGTTCCAGTGGTTTGCCCTGCGGGGCAACGTGGGCGAGCTGTCGGTGACGGCCGACTACAAGGGCCGCAAGCGCATGCTGCTCTGTGGCCGCAAGCCGTACGTCATGGCGGCCGCGCACGGCTGGGGGCTGGAGCGAGTGTTCCACGTTATTGACGGCGGTACGGGCGCGTCGGGGATCCATGTGCAGTTCGACAATGAGGGCGCGGGGCTCTTCGAGGCGCTCACCCGGGCCAACGTGGGCAACGCGGTCGCCATCGTCATTGACGGCGAGGTGATGTCGGCGCCGGTCATTCGGTCGGCGGTCCGCGGCGAGGTGGTCATCACCGGCAGCTTCACCGCGGCTGAGGCCGAGGCGCTGGCCGCGGCACTGCGGGCCGGCATGCCCGCCCGGCGGGCCGCCCCGCGGCCCTTCCTCGGCGTGCCCGAGGGAGAGACGCTCGAGCACCAGGTGGGCGCCATTGGTGGGGTGCCCAAGATGACGGCAGTGGAGATCACCACGGCCGAACGCTATCTCGAGTTCAAGGAAGAGAAGCGCATCAAGGCCGAGGAGCGGCGCGGCGAGTGGGTCTACTTCGCCGTCGACTCGGGCCTGCACGTGCCCATGGGCAACGTCGGCGCTTACGTCAATGTGACCCGTCGCTACAAGGCGCTCGTCGCGACGACCTTCGCCGGCGCCGTCCGCCACCTGGCCGACGATGCCATTGTCCGGCGCACGTTCAAGCAGAGCTACTCGGGGCGCGACCAGAACCCCACGGGGCTCGGCTACCGTCTCGCTCTGCGTTTGAGCGGGCAGGAGAAGGACTTCGAGGGGTTCACCAAGGACCGCCGCTACTTCAGGCGCGACATGAAGGCGTTGGCGGCGGGGAAGAAGACGTGGGCGTTGTGCGCGCTGCTCGACCACCCCAACTCAGACGCCAAGGTCTTCACGGCGCGCGCCCTGCTCGAACTCGCCGACCCCGCGAGCGTCCCGGCGCTGCTCGCCGCCGCGAAGGCCAACAACTACGGCGTCCGCGGGAGCGAGAACGCCACCATCCACAGCATCTACCGGAGCACCTTGAGGGCCGCGCTCGAGAAGACGACGGGCATGAAGCTCACGCCCAAGGGCCTGCGGGTCACCACCTACCCCAAGCCCGGCCAGGCCAGGGTCGTGCGCTCGGAGGACGACCCGTCGTTCTTCGGGGAAGAGGTCGACTTCGCGAGGGTCGAGGAATGGCTGCGGAAGAGGCCATCCCGCAAGCCATAGCATAACCCGTGGTCTTGGGAAAGCATGCTGGGGGCGCGTCTCTTGAGGAGAGAGGCTTCCTCCCCGGCACGGGACACGCATCGACCACCTCGCGGAAGCTCTCCGCCGAGCCCGTGTAGTCGGTCTTCACCAGGTCCACTCCCACCTCGGCTCCGACGCGCGCGGCGTAGCGGCTCCAGCGGGCCGTGTAGCGAGCACCCTCGGGCACGAGCTCGCCCTTCGGGTAGATATGGGCCACGACGGGTAGCCCCCATCGCCCGCGCCGCTGCCCAACGTACGGCCATAGAGCTGTCCGTCAACAGCCCAGCCAGGGCGGGGAGGATACTGGCCTTGGCCGCCGCCTTGCCGATCTCCCCTATCGCTCCCGCTGCGGCTCGCCGCACGCTTGCGCATCCGTCTGACAGAAGTTGCGTAAGAGCAGGGAGAATGTGAGGCTTGGCTGCGGCCGGACCCATACGACCTGCTGCCACCGCGGCCCAAGACCGCACGGCAGCATCCTCGTCTGAGAGGAGCTGCGTCAGAGCCGAGAGGATGCCGCGTCTTGCTGCAGACGCACCCATGCGGCTTACGGCCTCCGCTGCCAGCCGCCGACTGCCTGTGTCCTTGTCTCGCAGAAGTCGCGCCAGAGCCGACAGTATGAAGGGCTCAGCTGCCGCCGCACCCACACGGCCTACTGCTGCCGCCGCCGATGACCGGATGCCTGCATCGCTGTCTGATAAAAGACGCGCCAGAGACGAGAGGAACCCGGGTGTGGCCGCCGCTTTCCCGATGCGGTCCAACGCTGCCACCACCGATGAGCGCGTCTCCGCGTTCCCACATGCCAAGAGCCTGCACAACCCCGACAGGAGCTCCGCCGTTGGCGGGTGAGTGGACGAAGAACCGGAAGGAGGGCTTCCAGCCGCTACCGCTGGCGCTCATCCGGAGACTTCAGTCATTCGCGAGCGTCGGGGCTGCGGCCAAGCTCTACAGCAAGTTCAGGACGAGGACGGATGAGCGGATGGCCATTCCCGAGCACCCGCTGCTCTACGTCCCGCCCCACACGGCACGGGCGATGTACAAGGACATCAAGGCCGCGGGCATCAAGAGGTCCTCACCTGAAGGGAAGCTGGACTTCCACAGCCTGCGTGTCGCCTACATCACATTCGTCTGCGAGGTCGGCGCAACGGTGAAGGAGGCCCAGGAGATGGCCCGCCACAGCACGGCCCATCTGACTCTCAATACCTACGCGCGGGCGAGAGGGTCTCGCTTGGCCGAGTTGGTTGAAAAGGTCGCGGAGACCGCAATCCCGCGCGGAAAGCGTGCACTATGCGTGCACGATGGAGAAACAGAGGCACAAAGAGAAGGCCGTAACGCGCTGGGAGAAAACACGTTACGGCCTGGACGGAATGGTGGAGGAAACGCGACTGGATGCAAATACTGGCTACACGTGTCACCGGGCTCGACGTGGCCGTGCGAGCCGCGTAGTGCGGCGGCGTGACCATTCGTCCTGGCCCAGAGACGTTCCTTCCCCGGCGAGGACTCGAACCCTACTCGGAACGCAGGCCCTGGGCTGGACGCCCGGGGCCTTGTTCGTTTCTCCTTCCGCAGGGCGTTCTGGCGGCGGTTCCGGGGCGGCTTAGCCGCAGGCGTCAGTCCCACATGACCACCGGCTCATCGCTTCGCCGCAACTCCTTGCCGCACCGAGGGCAAGGGCCTGGGTGCTCCCAGTACGCCGCGGCATGCTTACGTGACTTGGGGCAGTGGACCGCTTTGGGCCGCCAACCGTCCATCACGCGCCATGGGCGCTTCGAGATCATCACCGTGTGAAGCGCCCGGCAGTCCTTGCAGATGATCGTGGCGGTCGCGCAAATCATGCCGTAGTCGATCCCACCCGACACTTCCACCGCGTACCCGCAGGCATCACATGCAAACCGGTAGGTGCTTCCCATCGTCGCCTCCAGCACGGTATCCAATTCGGGGGACAGCATAGAATGGCACTAACTTAAGCGGAAGTCAAGCGGCGTCTTGAGCTTCGTCTCGCGGTCGAGCGCCAAGGCTGCCCACCTCGAGCACGGACAGAGACAGCCGTTCGGACCGACGCAGGCAGGCCGTTCCGCCCAGCCCGCCGACATCGTCTTGCTCCTGCCCCTGGGGCGCCTCTCCATGCCCACCTGAGCGTGGCCGCCTGAGCCTGCAGAATCACCATAGCCATTGAGTTTGCTCCTCCCGAGGGCTGTCCGAGTTGACCGCACGACACCAAAGTGCCAGAATGGGGGCCAAATCGCAGCACCCAGGGGGACGGCACAGATGGCACGTGGCGAACCGCTCATCCGGCAATGGAACCTGCTGAAGCTGCTTCAGTCGTACCGCTTCGGGACCAGTGCGGAGGACTTGGCGGGGCGGGTGGGCTGCAGCGTCCGCCAGGTGAAACGCGACCTCGGTGTGCTCCAGGAGGTCGGCTTTCCCATCACATTCGAGCAGCGGGACTTTGGGAAGCGGTTCTGGAAGCTCTCCCCGCACTTCATCGAGCGGGGCGACGTGCTTCTCTCCGTGACCGAGATGCTGAGCCTATACCTGAGCCGGCAGCTTCTCGCGCCGCTGGCGGGGACGCAGTTCGGCGACGGCCTCTCCTCGGCGCTCGACAAGATCAAGACCCTCCTGCCGTCGAAGGCTCTGGCCTACTTCCGCTCGCTCGATGAACGGCTGTTCGTGAAGAGCATGCCAGGGCACGACTACTCCGCCCAGGACAAGGAAATCCGCATCATCAACCAGGCCATCGCGGAGAGCCGCGCGCTCAAGGTGCGGTACCACTCGGCGCACAGCGGCCGCGATTACGAGTGGCGGGTGCATCCGTACGGGATCGTGGTGTTCGGCATGAGCCTCTACTGCGTGGGACGTCTCGTTGACCGCGGCGAGGTGCGGACGCTGAAGATGGAACGCCTGCTCGGCGTCGAGATGACGGGGGAGACGTTCGAGCGGCCCGACGACTTCTCGCTCCAGGAATACCTGCACGGCAGCTTCGGCGTCTTCACATCAGGCAAGCAGCAGACGGTGAAGGTGCGGTTCACCGACTGGGCAGCGGTGAACGTCC
>JADHXT010000134.1 GCA_016782825.1 Candidatus Brocadiia bacterium
CACCCAGGCGCCGCCGGCGCTGATCGTCGCGCCCGTCCAGGCCCTCCTTCAGCCCGTGGCCGACGCCGATGCAGTGGCCGCCGCCACCCTGGAGTTGCGCGTCGGCGGTCGCGCCCGCATCGAGGCCCTCGCCGAGTGGCTCGTCGAGCGTGGCCTCACCCGCGCCACCATGGTGGAGCAGCCCGGCGGGTTCAGCATCCGTGGCGGCATCCTCGACGTGCATCCCCATGCCGCCGCCACGCCGGTGCGCATCGAGTTCTTCGGCGACGAGATCGAGAGCATCCGCAGCTTCGACATCGAGACTCAGCGCTCCAGTGAGCGCCTCGAGTCGTGCGAGATTCTTGCCTTCGGCGGGCCGGCGCTCATCCAGGGGGCCACGGCCGCCGCCGGCTCCTTCACACGCCTCCTTCCGCAGGAAACCTGGGTGTGCCTCCACGAGCCGCTCGACATCCAGGCCCGCGCGGCGCAGGCCATCGACCAGCTCGGCCCGCCCGCCGGCCTCATCGGCTACGACGACGCCTTCGCCGCCTGGAGCCGCTTCCCCATGCTCCACACCTACGCCCTGCCCGCGGCCGTGGGCGAGGGCGCCGTCACGTTCGACATGCACGCCATCCACGGCTTCGACGGCAAGCTGGAGAGCGTGACCGTCGAACTCGAACGCCTCGCCAGCGGCAACGACCGCGTGTGCATCTTCTGTAGCAGCGTGGGCGAGCGCCAGCGCTTGGAGGAACTGCTGGCCGAAGCCCAGTTTGCCCTCGCCGGCCGGCTCGAGTACCGCGAGGGCCACCTTTCCGTGGGCTTCGAGGCCCACGAGCACCGCTTTGCGTGTGTGGGCCACCACGAGGTGTTCAGCCGCTACGCCCAGCGCCAGCGCCCGCGGCGGGCCAAGGCCGCGCCCGTGGAAAGCTTCCTCGAGCTGAAGCAGGGCGACTTGGTGGTGCACATCGCCCACGGCATCGGCCGCTTCCTGGGCATGGAGGGCCTGAAGCGTCGGGGCGAGCTGGAGGACTTCCTCACCCTCGAGTTTGCCGACCACGTGCGCCTCTACGTGCCGGCCACCAAGATTCAGCTCGTGCAGAAGTACATCGGCGCCGTCCGCGGCCGGCCCACGCTCTCCAAGATCGGCGGCACCCGCTGGGCCGCGCGCAAGGAGGCCGCCAAGGAGGCCGTCCGCGACCTGGCCCAGGACCTGCTGCGCGTCCAGGCCGTCCGCGAGCACAGCCCCGGCATCGCCTACCCCGTCGACGACGCCCTCGCCGCCGAGTTCGAGCACGCCTTCCTCTACCAGGAAACCCCCGACCAGCTCGTCGCCAACGACGAGATCAAGGCCGACATGGCCAAGCCCCGGCCCATGGACCGCCTGCTGTGCGGCGACGTGGGCTACGGCAAGACCGAGCTGGCCATGCGCGCCGCCTTCCGAGCCGTGG
The DNA here is from genome assembly GCA_016782825.1 of Candidatus Brocadiia bacterium. Classification (GTDB taxonomy): domain Bacteria; phylum Planctomycetota; class PUPC01; order DSUN01; family DSUN01; genus BS750m-G60. Next base: position 1,428 of record JADHXT010000134.1, read on the forward strand.
CCGCCGGCCGCCAGATGGCCGTGCTTGTGCCCACCACCATCCTCGCCCAGCAGCACTTCCGCACCTTCACCGAGCGATTCGCCGACTACCCCGTGCTCGTCGAATCCCTCAGCCGTTTCAAGACTCCCGCCGAGCAGCGCGAGATCCTCCAGCGCGCCGCCGAAGGCACCGTCGACATCCTCATCGGCACCCACCGCATCCTCTCCGCCGACGTGAGCTTCCGCGACCTCGGCCTCGTGGTCATCGACGAAGAGCAGCGCTTCGGCGTCGACCACAAGGAGCGCCTCAAGCACTTCCGCGCCACCATCGACGTCCTCACAATGACCGCCACCCCCATCCCCCGCACGCTCCACATGTCCATGCTCGGCATCCGCGACATCTCCACCCTCGACACCCCGCCGCAAGACCGCCTGGCCATCCGCACCCAGGTGTGCCGCCCTACCCCCACGCTCATCCGCGACGCCATCCTCCGCGAGCTGGCACGCGACGGCCAGATATTCTTCGTCCACAACCGCGTCTACAACATCGACGAGGTGGCCCGAGGCCTCGCCAAGCTCGTGCCCGAGGCCCGCATCGTGGTGGGACACGGCCAGATGAACGAGCACCTCCTCGAAGAACGCATGACCGAGTTTGTCGAAGGCCGAGCCGACATCCTCGTCTCCACCACCATCATCGAATCCGGCCTCGACATCCCCCGCGCCAACACCCTGTTCATCAACCGCGCCGACATGTTCGGTCTGGCCGAGCTCCACCAGCTGCGCGGGCGCGTCGGCCGCTACAAGCACCGCGCCCACGCCTACTTCCTCCTCCCCCCCGACCGGCCCCTCACCAAGACCGCCCTCCAGCGACTGAAGGCCATCGAGGACTTCGACGAGCTCGGCGCCGGCTTCCGCATCGCCATGCGCGACCTCGAAATCCGCGGCGCCGGCAACATCCTCGGCAGCGAGCAGTCCGGCCACCTCGCCAACGTGGGCTACGCCCTCTACTGCAAGCTCCTCGAGCAGACCGTCAAGGAACTCCGCAACGAGCCCGTCGTCGAGAAAGTGGACGTGGATGTGGACATCGGCCTCGACGCCTACCTCCCCACCGACTATGTGCCCGACGACCGCCAACGCATGGACATCTACCGCACGTTCGCCCGCGCCGAAGACCCCGGCCAGCTTGCCGCCGTCGGCGACGAGATGACCGACCGCTTCGGCGAAATGCCCGACCCCGTCCGCCGCCTGATATCCCGCCACGAGGTCCGCATCTGCCTCGAACACCACGGCATCACCGCCATCGGCCGCCGCCCCGGCTACCTGCTGCTCACCTTCTACGACCGCGACAAGCTCCGCGCCCGCTTCGCCGCCGCCGGCCGCTCCCTCCGCATCATCGACGGCCACACCGCCCACCTCGTCCACCCCCGCCACCTCACCGACCCCCTCCAGATCGTCGAGCACTTGCGGGGGTTGTTTGCGGAGTGAGAGTGGCGCGTGCTATACTTCCTGGTACTTCAGAACTGAAGAGCCAGGGTTGCACGGAGTTGGCAGCACTCAGCCGAGGAGGCCCCCGTGGTGGAGCCATACGATCCACTCAGCTACGACAACTTGGCTCGGAGCGTGGTGGGCGCGCTGATCGAGCGGGCTGTCGGCCCTCTGCCACCAAGGACGCCTTTCGCTGGGCCGGGTGTCTATGCGATCTACTACAGTGGTGGGTTTGCAGCGTACGCCAGCATCTCCTCCCCCGACTGTACGCAGCCCATCTACGTGGGCAAGGCCGACCCACCAGGTGGCAGGAAGGGAGTGCTCGTTGAGGAGGCCATGCGCGCGCAGAAACTATACAGTCGCTTGCGGGAACATGCGGGTTCAGTCCGGGACGCAGCAAACCTGGATGTGGCCGATTTCAGGTGCCGCTACCTAGTCGTGCAACCCGTCTGGATCAGGCTGGCGGAGCAGTTTCTCGTATCCCATTTCAGGCCCATCTGGAACTGTGTGATCGACGGGTTTGGCAGCCACGTGCCAGGCATAGGGCGCCCAGGCACTAAGAGCTCTGCTTGGGATGTGCTGCATCCTCGTGAGTCGAGAGCATTGGTCGGTGATGTGGACGAGGAGCGCAGGAAGATACTTGGCACACTCCGTGACTTCCTCACGGAAGCTTGATCGAGCCCTCTCTTCTCTATGCCCGAAGCTCCACCGCAGTCTCATACAGCTCCACCCGCTTCTTCGCATCCCCCATCCGCACGGAGGAGCGGATGATGCTCGTGCCCGTGCGCTTCTTCCGCACGCGGTGCATCTCCACCCGCTCGAATCCGCACTGCTCGGCGATCTGCGCGAAGTACTCGTCGGTCTTGAACTCGATGCCCTGGAGGATGTTGTTGCCGATGACGACCACTACCGCACCGCCCGGCGCCATGATCTCGTGTGCGGCCCGACAGAACCTGAGGCAGTCGTTGAAGTAGGTCACGGCGTAGTTCGCCCACCCGCCGCCGCCATACACACCCTTCTCTGTGTTGCGCCCCCGCAGCTCATCGAGCTGCTCTGGCAGCCCATCGCACGCGAGATCGAGCGGCACCTCTGGTCCCGACCTGACGGTTTGCCAGAACTTCCCGAAGCTCGTCTGCTCCATGTCTTTGAGCGCCGCGCGGTGCTCCACAAGGCCAAGCCAGAACAGATGGGGGCGTGTGTTGCGGATGTAGTGGTAGTTGTTCAAGTACGGTGGCGAGGTGATCAGGAAATCCACACTCCGTGGCGGCACATTCGCATAGCCGTCGAGGAAAGATTCGTGGAAGAGCTCCGCCCTTGGAGGCTGTTCCCTGGAAGCGAATCGCAACTGGAGTTGCGCCACATCGCACGCGATCTCCCCGAGCTTGGCTGCGACGATGCTCGCAACGTCTGCTTCCAGGACATCGTCTTTCCCTGCCGCCGACCGCGTGCCCAAGCTGGGTTCATACGAGTAGTTCGAGAAACTCACCAGGACCGAGCCAAGAGCCACGCGCAGCACGTCGCGCAGCCAGCCTTCGTGCTGTTCGCCAGCGAAGTCGAGCACGTGGAGGACGAGGCGCTCGACCTTCGGGCTGAAGAACGGCACCCGGCTCTTGAACTGCGCGGGCGGAGAGCTCTTCGGCGCAGCGCGCGTACGAGAGTCCATGAACTGCTTGAAATCGTGCACGAGCTTCTTGAGCTTGGCCAGATTGTACCGCGGGCACTGCACCTTCACTCGACTGACGAGCGCGGCGTAGGGGTTGATCTCGAACCCGATCGCGCTGTGCCCGCGTTCGACCGCTTCCACGAGAGTGGTGCCCACCCCGGCAAACGGGTCGAGCACCGTCACGTCCCGAGGTTCTTTCTCGCTGGCTGCTTCGAGGACGCTGCCGACAAATGATGACGAGAAGCCGGCGATCCACGGCACCCAGCGGTGGAGGGGTTGGTTCCGGTTCTTCGTAAAGGCCGTGTCGCCGAAGCCCGTCGCCAGCTTTCCTGGGGTAACAGGCTTGGCATCTTTCGCAGTGAAAGGCAGCTCATACTGCACGTCTGGCTCGGCGACGATTCCCGCAGGCTCTCGATGCGCCAGCCACGCTTCGAGAGCCGAGCGCAGGAACCGCCATTCTCGCCCCACCTTCTGGCCCGGCACCTTGTTGGCACGAGCCAGTTCCCGCATCGTTTTCTCGCTGACCCGAACGAACGTGGCTGCTTCACGCAGGGTGATAACGTCAGTTGCTAAGCGTTCACTCAAGGCTATAGCCTCCTATATCTTCCGCTATCTTACCGCCACGAGCGTCATTGTCAAGGTGCAAATGCGCAGTTATCCGGCACGGTGCACTTGAACAAGGGGCAGAAATCTGGTCTGGGGGCTGGAGCTTGGCAGTAGCTTGCCGCCGCGGACTCTCTCACAGATGCCACGGCTCGCGGTAGGCGCGGGCGAGGGTGCGGGTGGCGGTGGGGTCGCCGACGATGGCCTCGCGCTGCGGGTCCCAGCGGATGCGGCGTCCGAGGCGCATGGCGAGGTTGCCCAGATGGGCCACGGTGATGCTGCGATGGCCCACCTCGATGGGGGTGATGGGCTCCTCGCGGGTCTTGATGCAGTCGAGGAAGTCGCGGCGGTGGCCCTGGCGGTGTCCCTCGTTGGGGCTGGCGAGATGGATCTCGTCGGGGCCGATCCGCTCTTCGAGCAGGCTGGCGGGCTCGGCGCGGATGTAGCCGCCGCGGCGGACCTGGATCCATCCCCGCTCGCCGATCCACTTGATGCCGCCGCTCATGTAGTTTGTGCTGCCCACGCGCATCTGGATGCCGCCGGCGTAGGTGCAGGTGAAGCGGTAGCGGTAGGCGGCGTCCCAGATGCCGTCGGTGGGGAATTCGCCCACGCCCTCCACCTCGAGGGGGCCGGTGCCGTCCCAGCCCATGCCCCAGTGGGCGATGTCGAGCTGGTGGGCGCCGTCGTCGGTCACCTGGCCGCCGGAGTAGTCGAGGATCCAGCGGAAGTTCCAGTGGCACCGCAGGGGCGTGTAGGGTGCCCAGGGGGCGGGGCCGAGCCACATGTTGTAGTCGAAGCCCTTGGGCACGGGCTGCGCCTTCTGGGCCTCGAGCAGGTGGCACATCTTGCGCCCCTGGGGCCGGAAGCCCTCGGCGAGGCCCACGTCCACGCGCTGGATCTTGCCGAGGCGGCCGTTGCGGACCAGCTCGCAGGCGAAGCGGAAGTGGCGGGTGCTGCGCTGCCACGAGCCCATCTGCCACACGATGCCGGCCTGGCGCACGGCGCGCACCATGGCCTGGCCGTCGGCGATGGTGAGGGCCAGGGGCTTCTCGCCATACACGTCTTTGCCGGCGCGGCAGGCCATGAGGCAGGGCACGGCGTGCCAGTGGTCGGGCAGCGAGATGACGAAGGCGTCGATGTGCGGATTCTCGATCACGTCGCGGAAGTCGTGCACCTCGGCGCAGTCGGCAGTCTGGTATGCCTTGTTGATCACGCCGAGGGCGGTGCGGCGGCGGGCGTAGTCCACGTCGCACGCGTGGGTAATCTGGCAGTCGGCCTCCTGCACGAAGCCCTTCACGTGGCGGAGGCCCATGGAGCCGAGGCCGATCATGCCCAGGGTGATGCGTTCGCTGGCGGCGGGGCGGCCGTCCTTGCCGAGGGCCGAGGCACGAACGACAAACGGCGCGGCCGCGAGGGCGGCGGACCTGAGGAAGGCACGGCGGGTGGGGCGCATGGTGTTCTCCGAGTCATCGGGGTTACTTGGCGGCGTCGCGCGCGGCGAGCAGCAGCTTGATCCAGTGGCCGATGTAGTAGGGGTGGTCGTGGAAGGTGCGGCCGCTCACGAGGTTGCCGTCCACCACGCACGGCGCGTCGACGAAGATACCGCCGCACACTTCGAGGTCGAACTTGCACTTGGGCACGGTGGCCATGCGGCGGCCCTTCACGCAGCCGGCCCGGGCGGGAATCTCGACGCCGTGACACACGCTGGCGATGGGCTTGTTGTGCTCGAAGAAGTACCGCGTGATGCGGATCAGGTCCGGGTCGTCGCGGATGTACTCGGGGGCACGCCCGCCGCTGAAGAAGATGCTCACGTACTCCTCGGGCTTCACGTCCTTGAACGCGATGTCCGCCTGGATGGTATAGCCCTCCCACTCCTTGGTGATCGTCCAGCCCGGCTTCACCTCGTGCATCACCATCTGGTAGCGGCGTTTCTCGGGCGCGGCCACCACGGCCTCGAACCCCTCCTCCTGCACGCGGTAGTAGGGGTACAGGGTGTCCACGGTTTCCGTCGCATCGCCGATGGGGAAAAGTACCTTGCCCATGGAATGGTCTCCTTACATGGCTGTCGGTTGGCCTCAGACTCCGTCCACCCCTTGCTCTCGCAGGTAGGAGCGGATGTCGTCCAGAGAGCGCAGGCCGCGGAACAGGATCGCCTCGTAGATGTGTATGCCGCTCAGGACCGGGGTGCGACCTGCCGGCGTGAGCAGCGCGCGCTTGGTCTGGACGATGAGGCGGCGCGACGGCCCGTCCATCGCCTCCTGGAATCGCGACATCAGCGCAAGGTTGGCCTCGAGGTCATCCGCCTCCGTCGCCCACAGGTCCACCTTCCAGGTGGTGGAGGGAGCGCCAGCATCCAGCCTCATCCCCCAGTAGAGCCCTCCAGGAAGCCCATTCACCGGGGCACGACAGGTGTTTCGGAAATTGAGGCGGTCCACCCCGTCCAGCCGCGCCAGCTCCCGCCCCAGCTCGAAGAACCGGTCGAGCGACAGGGAATCCGGCTCCATCACCAAGTGGAGATCAATGTCGGGCCAGGCCATGACGTTGAGAGCGTAGCTGCCCGTGTAGATGAGGTGCCCGTAGGAGCGGAGCAGATCGCCGATGCCCCGTTCGCGGAGGAGCCGGCTGGCTTCGGCATGGAGCGCATCGGCCACGGCGGGTGCCCGCTGCCCTTCCGCCTCTGCCGCGGCCTCGTTCAGGCGCGTTTCAGGCACTTCTTCAGGTACTCCTGCGCGGCAATGATCTCGGCGGTCACCTCGCCAGCCGTGGGCAGGATGGGAATGCCGCGCGGCGTCGGGTGCATGAAGACTGAGGTCCAGCCTCTGTAGTTGATCTTCTTGAGCGCCGCGACGATCGGCGTGAAGTCCATCTTCCCACGTCCCGGCATCTGCATGTGCTCCTGTTCTCGCGGCATCTTCTTGTGGCAGCCCATGCCGTGCTGCCAGGCGTAGAAGTGCACGAGGCCGTCGCCGAGGTCCTCGATCAGCTTGGCGATCTGGTCGGGCTTCGAGGGCAGGTGGTAGGGGGCGAGGGCGATGCCGATGTGCTTGGACGAGCGAAGCTCGGCCAGGTAGCGCATCGAGTCGAAGCTCTGGACGAGGCTGTTGCCGTGGTTCTCGATGCCGATGACCACGCCGTGCTTCTCGGCAGCGGCCACGTGG
>JADHXT010000135.1 GCA_016782825.1 Candidatus Brocadiia bacterium
TGGAGTAGGCGCCGTGGTGCCAGTTCTTGCTGAGCTGAACGGGGATCCCGGTCGGCCGTCCCTCGGCGTCGCACAGGATCGGCGTCTGCCCCGTGATGTTCGCCGGCTTCTTCACGTCGAAGAGCACGGGGACGTAATGTCGATCCAAGCTCCCGTTGTCGATCCGGAGCTCGACCTCGTCGTAGTCGCGGATATCGGTGTATCCAGTCTTCCAGTCGCGCTCAAACTCGGGTACGTCAACGACGTAGGCCCCCACCCCGCTGTCATACTGGGTCCGGTACGCCATGCCCTTGCGGCCCTTGGCCGCGAACTCGATCGGCGCGTTCCGCCACGCCTCATCATCGACAGGACAATGCAGCACGAATTCCTTGTTCGCGCCAAATGCCCACCGGCCTGAAACCTGCTTGTCGATGGTCCATTCGTTCAGACAGACGCGCATCCTGGCGCCATCCAGGTTCGGGGCAGGGGGCCCCTGCCCTCGCTCCGTCCCCTCATCGAAGGTCATGCGCCAGCTCAACCCGCTCTGGCCAAATCTGTCGGGGGCTTTGGCGTGGGCCATGACCTCATCCTCGCGGAGGGCACGATTCCATAGCCGCAGGTCGTCGAACAATGCATGCACAGGCTTCCCGTGCCCGTCAGGGCGGCCACCGATCCGGAGTGCCCCATTGCCCGGGATTCGCACCTTGCCGACCTTCGTCGAACCTGCGGGCCTGCCGTCCACGTAGAAGCGAAGTGTGCTGTTGTCGTAGCTCATGGCCAGATGATACCACCTGTCGGGCGGCAGTGCATGGCTCTTGTCCACACGATGTACGTTGTCGCGCCCACCGCCGATGTTCATGATCGCCGTCACCGTCTCCCGATTGAGCAGAAGACCGAAGTTGCCGTCCTGCCATTCATTCGCGTTCTTGCCGATGAGCCAGTGGTGGCGGTTGTGGACAGATAGCTTACGGGGGATTCTTACCCACGCCTCCAGTGTGAACACCTGCGGGTCGAGCTCTGGCCGGTGGGGGACATCCACGGGCTGGCCACGTATCGCGCGCCCCGCGCCGGTAATGCCTGGACAGGGACCGTTCTCGTACGCACAGTCGGGTGCGATCTTGAGAGAGAACGTGAGGGAGGATGGCCACGCAACGAGCTCGAGGGTGCTGTCTGTCTCGAGGATCTTGCCACCGGGGCCCTCGAATTGAAGCCCCGGAAAGCGGTAACGCTGCGCGAAGCGTCCTGACTCCAGCAGGATGGCGTCGCGTGCGTCCCGTGTCCGACCGGCGCGGCAACTGACCGCGCGATACACCGTGCCCTGGTGTTCCAGCTCGATCGTCAGTTTGGCGGGCGGGAGACTTGTCAACGGTCGCGATCCAGTTCTTGACGCAGAGCGATAGCCGGGGCCGTCGATCCGGCCCAGGCGCGCCTGACGGAAGTCCGCCATGTCCAACGCGAACCCATAGCGGCCGGACTCGACACAGAACACATTCGCGCTCGTGTCAGTCTTCTCCTTGCGGAAGCCGTTCGGCCACCAGGCAAAGCTGTAGTCACGTCTGCGCAGCGGCCGGCTGTCTGCTCTCTCGGATTCGCGCTGTCCCTGAGCATCTCTCGCCGTCTTGCCCATGGTGGTGCTCTCTCGTGCTCGGATGCACCCTGTGACAAGGAGCATCGCTGCGCCGGCGATGGCGACGACGGTGTTCTCGTGCATGGGGGCTCCTCTGCGCGCGACCGTCGTCACTCGACTATCCAGCGGACATGGGTGAAGCGGATTCCCTCGTCGGCCCACGTCGCCTTGTCCGGCCGCGTGAGTTCGAGAGTCGTGACGGAGTTCCAGCTCTTCAGCGGCAGGCCATTCCTGACCTCGCTCAGTTCGCCGAGCGATACAACGACCGTTTGCCAGCCGGGCTTCCCTTTGAGCGTTACGGCCTTCCGGTACTCCCGTTGCTTCCCGTGAATCGCGACCACAAGGGTCTGATCCCTCGAGGTCGCGATGTCGAGCGCGAGCTTTGCGCCTTTGGGGCCGCGCCACTTCGGGTCGCCGAGCTGGTGGGTCAGCGGAGAGAAGCGGGCGCCCACGGTGAACCCCTTCCTGCCGTCGGGCCCGACGGAGGTCTTGAGGACGGTGCGGATGCTCCCTGGGATCGGGTCCGTTCCCGGCGAGCTCGTGGTCCACATGCCGGTCCCTTCGGAGCCGTCGTAGATCACAAGTGAGTGCGTGTCGGTGGCTCTTGCATCACCGAGGTCGCGGGGAATGGCCGTGGCGAGTTGGCTCGTGAGCACCACGCCGTCTTGGTAGCGGACGTTCGCGATCGCGAACAGCCGCTGACTCACGTCCATCACAGGCAGCAACGCTTTCACTTCGCCGTCCGTCGTCTTCGCCCTGCCATCGCGCCAGTTGCGACTCACCACGTCCGGGTTGTCCACGGCATAGTAGACGTGGATGGCCTTCACGTCGCCCGGCCGATCGGGAGCAACGGTCAGCGTCGGCACGCCGGCGCCGTTCAACTCGATCGAGGCCTTCGGCGTTTCCGGCAGCTTGCCTTCCTCTTTGAGCCAGCAGTCCATCCATGCGAGCAAGGTCTTGTCGAATCCTGATCCGATGTGATGACGCTGGCGCGCGGTGAGGCCGATCCGCCACTGGGTGCCCTCTTTGACCCGATCGAGCGTCTGGTAGGCACGGTCCATCTTGCCATGGTGATCGTTTGTGGCGCTGAGGAACAGCATTGGGCAGGTCAGATACGGCGGATACGCTTCCGGCGCCATCCCCCCCAGCCAGACCTTGTCCACCTCCTTCAGCCTGGCCTGACTTGGGCGTTTGGCGAAGCGGGGAATCCTGCGGTGGAAACGGTTCCAGCCGCAGCCGTAGATGGCACAAGCGGCCTTGAGCCTCGGGTCCATCGCGAAGGACCACATCGTCGTGCCGCCCATCGACACACCAAAGGCGCCGATGCGACTCTTGTCGACCCCGGGCTGCTCTCGCAGGTAGGAGAGCGCCCGTCGGGCCACGGCCGTCCAGATGTACCAGGACGACTCGCGCACGGTCGGGTCGGTCGCCATTGCTTTGCCGCGGTTGTGTTTGTGGTTCCCCTGCTTCAAGGCTTCTGGATAGAGCGTGTACCGATCCCGGTTGTCCCACACGCCGTGGTAGTTGCAGCTCAGACACGCATAGCCGCGCGCCGTCCAGGTCTCCAGCCAGGGCTTGCTGACGGTCTGCCCACCCCCATGCAGGTGCATCACCGCAGCGACGCCTGTCGCTCCCTCCGGCGCGGCGTACAGACCGTAGACACGCACCGTGTGGCCGTTGACGTAGGCCGAGAAGTACACTTCCTTATACGTGGCGCCCTTCTCCGACCACTGCCTGATGATCTCTTCATCGAGGGCGCCCTTGTCGGGGTCGTATGTGCTCCAGACTTCCGGCGGGGTCAACACAGCGGCATCCTTTCCCAGTGCAGTCGGTACCGTCCACAGCACCAACATCGTGATGACGGCTGCGACCGCGAGCGTTCGCATACAGGCCGTCATTCGCGACATCTCCTCACAACACACCCTAGCGGGGATCTGCTGCCCCCGGCTGCGGCGTCCACCGAACTCCACACGGCTGCCGTATCGCTTCACCCGGTGGCCCCAACGCCTTCCGTGCGCGAGGGAGGCGGTGTGGTCGGAGCCCAGAGACTAACTATGATGTCCCCCGGACTCGAACTGAGCGCTTCCTCAGGGGCGTGCGCCGGGGAGCTCGGCAAGCACCTGCGCGTAGCGCTCCACTTCGGCCACCGTTCGCGCGCAGTTCTCCCAACGCTTGAACTTGTCTGGCGTCACCCTGAAGTTGTGGAGCTTCTCCTCGTCGTGGCCCACCATGCGCCAGAGACCGCCTACCTTGCATTGGTTACCGACCCCGCACCTGTAACACGGGGGTATGTCGGTGGCATGGAAAATGGCGCCGAGATAGCGCACCTTGTGAGACCGATGGATCATGACGTCCTCGAACCGCTGCACGCCGCGCTCTTTGCTTTCCTGGAACAGAGCCGTTACGACGAGCAGCACCGGCTTGTCTTCAAGCAAGTTCTTGACGTGGTGGAAACACCAGAGGCGAGAGATGAAACTGAACATCCAGGCAGTGATGTTCCCATGATGGACAGGCGACCCCAGAACCAGCGCATCGGCCTCGAGGATGGATCCAAGGTACGGCCACAAAGCGTCTTTCTGGCCACACATGTTCGTCTTCGCGCAGAGGTGGGCGCAAGCCCGACAAGGCGAGAAGTTCAGAGCGCTTAGATTCACGAAGGTGTGCTCGTGGCCGCTCTGCTCAAGAAGCGACCGCACGATCCGGTCCGTGTTGCCACCTTGGATGGGACTTCCGCTCACACCAACAATAGCCATGTTGCTGTTACCTGTGTCTGTGAGCCGGCTGTCCGCCAGTCCCCGCTGCCTGCTCGGCACCGAGGGTGCGGGCGAAGAACGCTTCAGCCGAGATTTCCCATTGGACTCTGGCTGACCCCGCTGGCCAGCACTCGCGATGCTGTATTGTAGTCCCCCGCTTCCCCCGGATGCAAGCGGAAAGACCGGCCTGACCCGGCGGGGTGCCACGGAGCCGCTGCAAGACGGTCGAACGGCTCGCGCCGGGGCCAATATGGCCGAACCCGCCCCTTGCGCCCCATGCGGCTCCGTGCCTCCTCGCGATCTGCCAGGTTGGCGTGGTGGCTTTCGTTCATCCCGCTCTCGCCAGCACCGGCAGCAACCGCAGCCGACGGATGCGATCCAGGACCGCCCGGAGCAACTGGCGCGGCACGGCGACCTCGGCCATCTGGAACGTCATCTCACTGGTAGACGCCCCGAGCTTGTCCTTGGCCCGGCCCCCGACCACGTGCCGCATGGCCGGGTCCACCCGCAACCGGTCAGCATCGTTCGTATCCTCATACCGCGTCAGCCGACCAAGGACCGCCCGCCGCAGCAGCGCCGTCATCGTGCGCTGCGTGTTCTTGCCCGTGCGCGGATCGCACAGTTGGCTGCCCGCCATCTCCGTCAAGCCGAACACATCATCGAGTTCGCGGTACGCCAGCAGCCCGGCATCGCTCGTCACCTTCACCCCGTGGAACTCCACTCGCAACTCCCGGCCAAACCCGACCCGGCAGGCCCCGTTTCGTCTCTCACCCATTCGGTGCAGCTCCATCCAGTGGCTTGATCGGGAGAATCGTGCGTCTACACCGTGCTTAGACGCATTCCACGATCAAGCGTTCGCTGCGCATCTGGGAAATCCAGGCCTAGAGCTCCAACGGCTTTCCCTCCCGCCCATAGTCGTCCTCGTGGCGCTGCTGGTCGGCGGCGCTCCACTCGCCAAAACAGACGACCAGCATGCGGAATGGCTCGCCTTCCGCCCAGAAGCGGTGCCTGTCGCCAGGCCGGATCAGGAACTCGTCGTGGGCTTCTGGGCGGATGATCTCGCCGTTGAGCTCGAGCACGCCGCCGGGGTCGAGGAAGTGGAACAGCTCGAACCGGGTCTCGTGCGAATGCAGGCTCGACCGAGACCCTGGCTTCACGCACGTCAGATCGACCGAACAGCGCTGGTTCCGCACGACCATGAAGATATCGCCCCACGGGCGCGTGGACTTGGTGGTTGTCTGCTCATCGCGAGGATCGTCTTCCATCTCTACTCCTCAGTCACCCGTCCGGGGCGCCGGGCCTCGTGGCGTATCCCGGCAACGACCGGCTGTACTCCTCGATCTGGTCGGCCATCGAGCGGGCCAGATCCGGCTTGTCCGCGACAAGGTTCCGCGTCTGCGACTCGTCGACGATGGTGTCGTACAATGCCTGCAAGCCAGTCACGGGATTCATGAGCAGCATGTACTCCTCTTGCCGGATGCCAAGCATGGGCCAGTTGTTGATCGTCTCGTCGTTGCCAGTGCAATCCGCGTTCCGCCACTCCCACATCATGGGCATGCCTCGCCGGAACTCCCGGCCGTGCAGGGCCGCCAACGCGCTCACGCCATCGGGGTGCCAGCTCTGCGGCACCGGGATGCCTGCGACATCCAGGAACGTCGGGACCAGGTCAACCGCCGAAATCCACATGTCGTCGTTCACGTGCCCGACCGGCGTGTGCCCCGGCCAGCGCACGATGAACGGGACGCGGATGCCGCCATCGAAGATGACGTGCTTGCGTCCCCGGAGATGGAGGACTGAGCCGTAGGTGCCGAGATGCTCCCGGACATGCTCCGGACCGTTGTCGCTGGAGAAGATGACGAGTGTGTTGTCGGCAACGCCCAGTTCGTCGAGCGCATCCAGCAGGCGGCCGATCTGCCTGTCGGCGTCGTGGATGACCGAGTAGTATGTCTGTTGCGGCTCGGGCAGATGCTTGAACGGCCCTCGCTGCTCCTCCGTGGGATGCAGCGGCGTGTGCGGATCCTTGAGCCAGAGGTTGACGAAGAACGGCTTGTCGGGGTCCTGCTTGATGAAGTTGGTCGTCGCATCGACCGCCAACCGGCTGGAGTTGGCCGCCCAGACACCATCCGAGTCGTTGAAGAGCGTGAAGGGCCAGGGTGTGGTCTCGTACCAAGTTGGCCCGTTGCCGTTCCACGTCCGCGTGTCGTCGTAGCCATACTCCTTCACGAACGGCGCATGCGGATGGCCGTGGATGCCGCCGCCGCCACCGAGGTGCCACTTGCCGTAGTGCGCCGTGCGGTAGCCGTTCTCCTGCATCAGGCACGGCAGCGATGGCGATTCGATATCGAGCCAATGCGGCATGTGCCGGCGGTCGTTGGCGTCGTAGCGCGCGAAGTGGGCGTGCACCTGCCAACGGCCCGGGTAGTGGCCCGTGATGAAGCTGCACCGGCTCGGCGAGCACACGCAACTCGTGACGTAGAAGCGCGTATAGCGCGTTCCCTCCTCGGCCAGCCGGTCGAGGCATGGCGTTTGGATCTCCTCGTTGCCATAGCACCCCAGATCGCCGTAGCCCCAATCGTCGGCGAGGATGAACAGGATGTTCGGCCGCGGGGAATGAGTCAGGTTGCTCATGCTTACTTCCGTACCATAATCGCGGTGGCGTCGGCCTTCTCGCCGGGCCTGAAGGTCTCGGACACGCCGGGGATGCTGGAAAGAGGGACGGCGGCGAACGATCCGGTGTCGGCCTTGGCTTTCGGCATGACGAAGCCGAGCAACTCGACCCAGTCGGTCTTCCGCTTGTAGGCGCGGTATACGGTTCGGCCCTCGTACTTCTTGTACGCTGGATCGCCTGGCTTGAACGGGTTCTCGAACGGCTCGCGTTCGCACTCGGCATAGGGGTCGGTTGTGATGAAGTGCTGGCCGCTCGGGTTGTGTTTGATGACGAAGAGCGGGAGCGAGCCCTTCACGGGATATGCATAGACCCTGCAGACGTGGGCTGCAGAGCCACGAGCCGGAGCCTGTCGCGAGAGCACGGTCTGCCCCTTCCCATACCGCCTCGGGAAGAGCGCGATCAATGGCGTGTTGGCTTCTGTGAAGTCCAGCGGCTCGTAGATCGCGAAGTCCACGAGTTGATTCGCCTTCTCGGCAACCTTGTCGAGTGTGCCGATGACGAAGTACATCCGCAGGAGGTGTGGCGTAAACGGCTTGTCCTTGATGTTGATGACGGTGGCCTGCACAGTGTAGTCGCGCGTGCCGTGGCGGCTGTTGCCGCAGTCGTAGCGAGGCTTGCCGCGGTGTTCCCCTTTCCGGTCGAGCTTGCTGCCGAACACAACGCCAATCGCGTAGCTGTGCGGGTTCTCTGCGTTCTGGGTCGCTGCGGCCCAGCCGCCGGTGTCCTCGAAGTGGATCCGGCATCCGTCGGCGCCGTAGTTGAAGGGAGTGAAGAAGCGGCAGCTGCCGTCCGGGTTGGAGACCACGTGTTCGGGAAAGACCGAGGTGCGAACGCCGCCCCAGGGACTGAGGTTGGTCATGGGCTCGTTCTCGAAGTTGTAGATCACATACGTGACTTCGAGCACGCCTGCCCCAAGGTCGCGGTACTGGACGTACACGAGGATGCCGCTGCGGTTGACGCTGGCCTGCGGAATCTGGCCCCATGACACCAACGAGTATGCCCTCCGCTGGGCGTCGGAGCTCGTCGCCAGGATCGGTGAGTAGAAGGGCTTGATGTCCTTCTCACGCGTGTAGATGCCGGACTGGTGGACAAATGCGTTCCCATAGGGCCGTTGCTCCCTGGGGAGATCCCTGCCGAGAAGATGGGCGTAGATGGTGGTGAGCTGCCAGGCCTCGTCCATCCACTGGCTGTGCGGGGTCTGTGGTGGCATGGCCTCGCCGAAGGAGGAGCAGATGGAGTAGACCTGCCCTCCCTTGCCAATCCCGATCTCCCAGCACCGCTCATCG
>JADHXT010000136.1 GCA_016782825.1 Candidatus Brocadiia bacterium
GCACCGGCATCCAACTGAGGGACCCTCGCGCCTCCCTCGAGGCACCGAGCTTAGCGCTCCACAGGCTCCGCGCGCCCCGGCGCGCGGAGCCTCCGCGCTGCTTTCATGGAGCGGTCAGGCATGGACTCTGAACCCACCGTGTCGATGGACAGCGACGACGGTCTGCGATCGAGTGCGGCGGCATCGATCCTCGATAGCCTCGAGCGCGCCGAGTCGGCGGAGACCTTCTACCGCGGCCTTCTGCACGCGCAGGTCGAGCGCTCCGAGGCCATGCACGGCGTGGTGTGGCTGGCCGGCCAGCCGGGCACGGGGTCGCTCCGCCTGCTGTGTGAAGAGGCGGCCCGGGTGGGGCAGCAGGCGGCCACGGCCTGGCGCGCCCCGCTGGCACGGCAGGCCGCCTCGGTGTTCCTCAGCGGCCAACGGCACGTCGAGCGCATCTCCGAGCCTGCGGACCGGCTGCTCCAGGGCCGCGCCTACTGGGGCGTGGGCCTGCCGGTGCCCCTGGGCGACAAGGTCGTCGCCACCGTCACCCTCGTGGTGTCGTGCGATGAGAAGCAGGCCATCGACTACGCTCGCGTGGCCGCCGAGTCCGTGGCCTCCCAGGGCCTGCTTTACGGCACCCTCCAGTCCAGCCAGCACACCCGGCAGCGCTACGACGAGCTGTGCCGCGCCTGGGACCTCGTGGCCTCGGTGGGCCTCGGCTACCCCGACCCCGAGCACATGGCCCTCGCGTTCGCCAACAAGGCCAAGGACCAGTGTGGCTCCCAGCGGGTCTCCCTCGGCTGGGCTCGCCGCGGCAAGGTGAAGCTGAGCGTCGTGTCGGACCAGGACTACATCGACCGGCGCACGAACCTGTCGCGCGCCCTCGCGGCGGCCATGCAGGAGGCCCACGACGCCGACCGCGCCATCGTGTTCCCCCCGTCCGCCGAGGATCCCTCCTCCGCCGCCGGCGGCGCCGGCGGCGCAGGCGAAGACCCCTCCGACGCACTCCCCGCACACGCGGCCGTGGCCGACCTGACCGAGGACTCGTGCGTGGCCACCTACCCGCTGCGCGCCGCCGGCGACACGGTGGCCGTAGTGCTCTTCGAGCGCCAGCAGCGCGAGCCCTTCACCGAAGGCGAGCGCCGCCTTCAGAGCATCGCATGCGACCAGATCGGCCCCGAGCTGGGCCTGGCCCGGCAAAACGCGCGCGGCGTGTTCTCCCGCTCCCGCGACGGCGCGATCGCCCTCATCGAGATGCTGGCCGGCAAGGGCCACGTGGTGGCCAAGATCATCACCGCCGTCGTGCTGGCCCTCGTGGCCGTGGGCATCTTCGCCATGTGGCCCCTCAAGGTGAGCGGCACGGCCCTCCTGAGCCCCGCCGTGCGCCGCGTGTACGCCGCCCCCTTCGACCGCGCCATCCTGCGCGAGGCCATGGTCCTGCCCGGCCAGATCGTGAAAGCCGGCGCACCGCTCTTCCGATTCGAAACCGAGGAGCTCGACCTCGCCTTGCGCGAGGCCCGCTCCAAGCTCGCCGCCACGTGCAAGAAGATGGACGTCTATTTCTCCGAGCAGCGCATGGCCGAATACAAGATCGCCAAGGCCGAAGTGGAAGAACTCACGGCACAGAGCGACCTGCTCGAACACCGCATCCGTCGGGCCGTCGTGCGAGCCACCTTCGACGGCATCGTGCTCAAGGGCGACCTGCGCCAGCACATCGGCAACTCCTTCCAGATCGGCCAGGTGCTTCTCGAAGTGGCCCCCCTGGACGAGCTGCTGCTGCTCATGGAAGTGGACCAGGACGACATCTCCTACGTGACGCTCGAGGGCAAGGGCACCTTTGTGGCCAAGGCACGCCCCGATGTGACCCTGGACTTCACGGTCGAGAAGATCCGGCCCATGTCCGAAACCCGCGACAAGGCCAACGTGTTCGTCGTCGAGGCCCGCCTCCAGAACACCGATGGCTGGCTGCGCCCCGGCATGGAAGGGGCAGCCAACGTGCTCTCGGGACGCCACAACATCGCCTGGGTCTTCACCCGCAAGCCGATCAACTGGGTGCGCATGAAGCTCCTTTTCTAGCCCAACGGGCTGCGGCGCCCGCGCTGTTCTGCGAGCCACCGATGGAATCGTCCCGCGCCGATCTCGAGTTTCGCGAAGGCCAGCCTCTCCTGGGCGGGCTCAAGCCGATCTTCTCGCCCCACGCCGAGATCACCACCCACCAGTTTCGCGGCCAAGTGTGGTTTGTGGCGCAGGACCCCGTGTCGCTCCAGTACTTCCGCTTCGGGCCCACCGAGCACCGCGTGACGAAGCTGCTGGACGGCACGCACTCGGTGCGGGAGATTCACCAGGAGCTCCAGCAGGACCTCGCGGCGGAAGCGCCCAGCTTCCAGGACCTCGTGGGCTTCGTGCACATGCTGCGCTCGGCCAACCTGTTGCAGTCGCCGGGCGGCGAGAAGCTCGATTCGCTCTACAAGCGGATGACCAAGAAGCGGTCGCAGCGCACCAAAGAGCTCTTCTCCAACTTCCTCTTCATCCGCATCCCGCTGTACGACCCCGACCGGTTCCTGGCGCGCACCCTGGGCCACGTGCGGGCCTTGTTCAGCAAGTGGTTCTTCGCCGTGTGGCTCGGCGTGGTGCTCACGGGAGCCAGTGTGTTCTTCTACAACCTGCGCTCCCTGGCCGGGCCCGCCGAGGGCATCCTGGCGCCGGACAACCTGCTGCTGCTGTGGGCCACCTTTGTGGGCCTGAAGGTGGTGCACGAGTTCTGCCACGCCTACCTGGCGAAGCACTGCGGCGCCGAAGTGCACAGGATGGGCATCATCTTCCTGGTCTTCACGCCGTGCGCCTACGTGGATGTGACGGGCCTGTGGCGGGTGGAGGACAAGCGGCGGCGCGCGCTGGTGGGCGCGGTGGGCATGATGGCCGAGCTGTTCATCGCCACCTTCGCTCTGTTTGTGTGGCTGGCCACGGAGCCCGGCGTGCTCCATTCGGTGGCCTACAACACCATCTTCATCGCCTCGGTGTCGTCGGTGCTCTTCAACGGCAACCCGCTGCTGCGGTTCGACGCCTACTACATCCTCTCGGACTGGGCCGAGCTGCCCAACCTGTGGACCAACTCGCGGCGCTACATCCGCTACCTGGGCAAGCGCTATCTTCTGGGGGTGGAGGAGCAGGCGCCGAGCCGCGACGGCCGCGAGAAGGCCTGGTTCGTCATCTACGGCATCGCGTCGCTGCTCTACCGCACGATGATCGTCGTTGGCATCATCCTGTTTGTGTCCCAGGTCTTCTTCGGGCTGGGGCTGGCGCTGGCGGTGGTGGCCACGGTGCTGTGGATCTTCGTGCCCTTCGGCCAGTTGGTGAACTACCTGCTGTTTGCGTCGGCCACGCGGCGGCACAGGCTGCGGTGCGTGGCGGTGTTTGCGGTCATGATGGCGGCGGTGGTCACGCCGCTGGCGCTGGTGGCGCTGCCGCAGCACGTGTATGCGCCGTGCGCGCTGATGGAGGAGCAGCGGGCCGTGGCCCGCGCCCGGTGGCGGGGGTTCGTGCAGCGGGTGCACGTGCGCGACGGCGAGATGGTGGCGAAGGGGCAGTTGCTCGCGGAGTGCGAGAACGAGGACCTCCGGTACGACGTGGTGAAGACGGAGAAGGAACTGGAGATCGCGCAGGTGCGCCTGGCCGGCTTCGAGAAGGACAACGAGGTGCCCGCCGCACAGGCCGCTCGCGTGCGCATCCACGCGCTGGAGGGGAAGCTCGGCGTGCTGCGCGAACGCGTGGCCGCCCTGCGGCTCACGGCGCCGTGCGACGGGCTCGTGATCGCTCCCGACATCGCCAACGCCCCCGGCATGTTCCTCAAGCCAGGCGACCCGATCGCCCTGATCGCTCAACCGCCGTTCAACCAGGTGGTGGTGGTCATGGACCAGGCCAATGTGACCGACGTGCAGCAGGTGGCCGACGCCCTTGCGGCCGTGCTCTTCGAGGGCCGCGCGGAGGAGGTGGAGTGTCGGATCGCGAAGATCTACCCCGAGGCCACCCACGAGGTGCCGAGCCCCGGGCTCACCAACGCCGGCGGCGGCCCCGTGGTGCTCGACCCCAGTGCCAAGGAGGGCGACCGCACGCTGCTCCCCTGGTTCCGCATCGAGCTGGTGCTGCCCGAGGGGGCCCTGCCCGTGCCGCTGGGCACCACGGGGCAGGCGCGCTTCCTCATCGCGCGGCGGCCGCTCGTGCAGCAGTGGTACTACAAGCTCCTCCGCCTGCTCCGCAGCCGCTACCTGCTCTGACGCGTGCCGCCGCCTACCCGTCCAAGCTGAATCCGAAGAGCTCGTGCACCTCGTCGAGCCACTTGTCGCGGTCCATCAGGGCCAGGCGGGCGAGCAGGTGGTCCCGTTCCACGCGCCGCTGGGCGAACGAGAACAGCCGGAGCAGCCACGGCGAGTGGCTGCCCCGATCCCGATGGCGCCGACTCCCGCGCCGCAGCCAGGCGCACAGCTTGCGGTAGCGGCGGCGCACCAAGTCGTCGTCGAGGGCCATCATGAACTGGAACGAGCCCGGGTCGCCCTGGCGCCCCGCGCGGCCGCCGAGCTGGCGGTCGATGCGGCGCGCATCGTGGCGTTCGGTGCCGATCACGTGGAGCCCGCCCAGCTTGGCCACGCCGTCGCCCAGCACGATGTCGGTGCCGCGGCCGGCCATGTTGGTGCACAGGGTCACCTGGCCCCGCTGGCCGGCCTGGGCCACGATGGCGGCTTCCTCGGCGTGCATCTTGGCGTTGAGCACGGCGTGCTGGATGCCGAGCCGCGAGAGTTCGTGGCTGAGGGCCTCGGACTTGTCGACGCTGCGCGTGCCCACGAGCACGGGCCGGCCCTCCTGGTGCATGGCCTCGATGCGGTGGACCACGGCGCGAAGCTTGGCGTGTCGAGAGGGGAAGACCTCGTCGGGCAGCACGCGGCGGTGCAGGGGGCGATTGGTGGGGATGGTGGCCACGCGCAGCTTGTACACGCGGCGCAGCTCGCGGCGGGCGTCGCGGGCGGTGCCGGTCATGCCCGCGAGCTTGGTGTAGAGCTTGAAGTAGCGCTGGTAGGTCACCGTGGCCAGGGTGTGGGTCTCGTCGGTGACGGGGAGGCCCTCTTTGGCCTGGATGGCTTGGTGGAGGCCGAGCTGCCAGTTGCGGTCGGGGAGCATGCGGCCGGTGAACTCGTCCACGATGACCACTTCGCCCTCTTGGATCAGATACTCGCGTTCGAGGCGGAACAGGCGGTGCGCCCGCACGGCCTGCTCCACGAGAACGTAGGTGGGCCGGTCGGAGGGCGGCGGGGCGCCGAGCGACGCGGCGAGGGCACGCACGCGCTGGCGGCCGGTCTGCGTGAGTTCCACGTTCTGCTCGCGGAGGCGGAGGGTGAAGTCGATGGCGGGCCGCATGTAACGTCCCACGGCGTCGGCCCATCGGAAGGCATTGGCGTAGGGGCTGGGCTTACCGGCCGAGTCCGAGAGGATGAGGGGCACGCGGGCCTCGTCGATCAGCACGTTGTCCACTTCGTCCACCACGGCGTAGGCGTGGCCGCGTTGGGCGTAGCCGGCCTGGCTGGCGGCCGAGCCGTGCTCCACGGTCCAGCGGTGGAGCACATCGGTCATCTCGCGTGCGAGCGCCCGCCGGCGCACCTGGTCGCGGAGGAAGTCGAAGCCGAACTCCTTGTTGGTGCCGTAGGTGATGTCGCAGGCGTAGGCGGCACGCCGTTTGTCCAGGGCCAAGCCGCTCTGGATGCAGCCGACGGTGAAGCCCAGGGCCTCGTAGGCGGGCCTCATCCACTCGCAGTCGCGCCCGGCCAGGTAGTCGTTCACGGTGACCAGATGCACGCCTTTGCCGGGGACGGCGTTGAGGGTGGTCGGCATGGTGGCGACGAGGGTCTTGCCCTCGCCCGTCTGCATCTCGGCCACGCGGCCGCGGTGGAGCATGTAGCCGCCGAGCACCTGCACGTCGAACGCGCGCAGCCCCGTGTGGCGCCGCGCCGACTCGCGCACGGCGGCAAACACCTCGGGCAGCAGCGCGTCCAGGCGGGTGCCGTCGCGGTGGCGCGCGCGCCAGGCGCGGGCCATCCCCGCCAGCTCGGCGTCCGTGAGGCCCTCCATCGTGCTCTCATAGGACCGGACGCGCCGGACCATGCGACGGAACCGGCGAGGGACGCGACGGAGCTGCGCGGCGAGTTCGTGGCGATCGAGGTCCACCAAGGCAATCCTTTGAACGGGCGATATCGGCCAGCGGGGGAGGGCGCTGGCGCAGGTGCATTCTATCCTACGCCATTGGTGCGTAGGCCGCAACTGAGCGACGGATAGGGGGCGGGCCGCGATGCGTCATTGTGGCAGCAGCGGGTGGGGTCGTGCCAATTCGGCACGGCACGGCCGCAGGCAGCTTTCTGGCCTGTCGGTGTATCTTACATGTGACGGGAAAGGAAACGGTGATGCGCAGACTCTCGCTCTTGGGCCTTGCCGGGATGCGGGCGCTGCCGCCGTTCCGGACGATGGATACTGGCCGGCACGTGATTTGCCATGCATGCAGCCATCGAGTCACACCGCGGGCCGGAGCCATGCCCCCCGCAAGATGCGCGTGCAAGGTTCCTGCTCGGCGGGTGGTATCAGTGGATGGTGAACCACGCGGTGGCCGGAGCCGTGGCAGGAGGTCCTCATGCTCCGAGGGCGTGATGCGCGCCGCCTCGTCTCCGCGTCGGGCCGTTTCCCTGCATTCAGCGGGTGGTGGCGTGGCAAGCACGCCATGCGGGAGGCCCGGACGGCGCGTGCCGATCGACCTGATTTTCCCTGCCACACAGCGCTTGACTCCCGTGCGGCCAGCCGCCATAATACATTGCTGGGAAACTGTGGCCGTACCCTTCGGAGAGGCTACGCGAGCATGCTCAGGCAATTCGTACCGCAGCCGCTCCCCCTTCCTTTCTATTCTGCCTTGGCCGGCAGCGTTCGGGTCAGGGCTCACGGTTTTGCTGAATCAACCGATTTCTCCGCCACGCACCTGAAGGAGATAAGGCGTTGAACACGAAGTCCACCGGCCGTCGCAGCACGTCCCCTCGCTCCTCTGGCCTTCGGCTTGAAGCCCTCGAGCCACGCATCCTGCTCACCGCCGTCGCGGTCGGTGAGTTCTTCATCTACAAAGGCGGTGACTCATCGGCGCCGTTCGACGGCGACCTGCTTCGCATCGAGGTGGTCAACGATGTGACCGGCGTGGGTCAGGCCGAGGTGATGCGCTGGGATGGCGACGCCAACGACGTGAGCCACATCCCCGGGCTGCTCAACGGCGCGGAGGAGCTGTACGGCGGCCTTGCCGGCGAGCCCTGCGGCGAGATCATCGGCAGCGACCCCTGGCTCGCGTATGAGGATATCCACGCGCTCGCGACCAACATCGCCGGCGAGTATTACGGGGTCGAGAACAACACCGGGGACACCGACGACATCGGCCGGCTGGTCTCGATCAACCCGGCAACGGGCTCGGCGACCGACGTCGGGGCGCTGCGAGACGACAGGCCCGCGGCGCCCCCGATCGATTACCCACACCTCCGCTATGACAACGTCCCCGCGCTCGACTTCGATAGCACAGGCACCCTGTGGGGCGTCGCCACGCAGACCGACACCATCCCGCTGGACGCCGCGGCCATTCCGCCCGACCCGCACCTGCCCGACGCCATCGAGGGCCTCTTGCTCATCACGATCGACCCGGCGACGGGCCTGACACACCTGGAGAACCGGTTCGCGGATGACGAGATCGAGATCCTGACGATGGCCTTCAACGCCGGCGACACGCTCTACGCGGTCAACGGCGATAACCACCTGGGCACGCTCTCCATCAATCCGGGCGGGGAGGTCGTGTTTGGGGACATTGGCCTGTTGACGAACACGGCGGACGGCTCGCCGGTCACCGGCATGAACGGCATCGAGTTCGGTCTGACGGTAGGCGGCACCCTCTATGGCGTGGCGGGGGGCGAGTTGTTCGAGATCAATACAGGCAACGCCCAGTGCACGATGACGGGGAACATCGGCGTCGGCAACCTGTCCGCGCTGACCTTCGATGTCAACGACCCCGACTACCTGTGGTCGGTCAACAGCCCCGGCGGCGCCGACAAGCTGGTGCGCCTGCTCCGCACCCCGCCGAAGCCGGCCGACATCTTCAGCGTCTACCTCAGCGAGGCCGACGCCTACACCGAGCTGCGCATCGGTGCCATCACCCCGTACACAGATGTTAACGGCGCCACCTGGTACGACGACGTGGACCTGTGGGACGCCACCAGCACCCCCTACATCGCCACTGTCGGCGGCACGGCCTACTACGCCCCCAG
>JADHXT010000137.1 GCA_016782825.1 Candidatus Brocadiia bacterium
TGCGCGACGCCCTCGACGCCAAGGGCCTCGACTACAAGGTCAACGAGGGCGACGGCGCCTTCTACGGCCCGAAGATCGACTTCCACGTGCAGGACGCCCTCAAGCGCACCTGGCAGTGCGCCACCGTGCAGCTCGACTTCGCCATGCCCGAGAAGTTCGACCTCACCTACGTCGGGGCCGACAACGCGCGGCATCGTCCCGTGATGATCCACCGGGTCGTCTACGGGTCCATCGAGCGCTTCATAGGCGTCCTCGTCGAGCACTTCGCCGGCGCCTTCCCGCTGTGGCTGGCGCCCGAGCAGGTGCGCCTCATCCAGATCACCGACGCGCAGGCCTCCTGGGGGAAACAGGTGGCCGACGCGTTGCGAAAACACGACGTGCGTGTTACGGTGGACGGCCGGAACGAGAAGCTCGGCTTCAAGATCCGCGAGGCCACCGTCGGCAAGATCCCCTATGTCCTCGTCATCGGCGGTCGAGAGGCCGATGCCGGCACCGTGGCCGTCCGCAAGCGCGGCGACGGGGACCTGGGGCCGCAACCGCTCGACGCCTTCGTCGGGCTCATTGCACAGGAGATCCATGAGAAGACCAGATAGGAAGGCAGCCCCGCCGCCGTCGCGGCATCGGGTGAACTCGCAGATCCGCAGTCCCCAGGTGCGCCTCATCAGCGACGAGGGCGAGCAGCTCGGCATCAAGTCGCTGGGCGACGCTCTGGCCATCGCGACCGAGCGTACCCTCGATCTCGTCGAGGTCGCGCCCGACGCCACGCCGCCCGTCTGCCGGCTGATGGACTACGGGAAGTACAAGTACCGTCAGCGCAAGAAGCAGCACGACGCCAAGGCGCATCACCATCGCGTCAGCACCAAGGAGATTCGTCTCCATCCGAAGACCCACGACCACGATCTGGAGTTCAAGGCGCGTCACGCGCGCAAGCTCCTCGCCCTGGGCGACAAGATCCAGGTCAACGTGTTCTTCAAGGGACGCGAGATGGCGCACCGGGAGCTCGGCTACGATGTCCTGACCAGGTTCCAGGTCTTCCTCGAGGACTGCACGAAGGTCGAGCAGCAGTCGCGCATCGACGGGCGTCGGATGACCATGATCCTGGCCCCGAAATAGACTGAGGGCGACCCTTCGCCCACCCCCTCGAGCCATCGCCGGCTCGCCGGCGACGTGGCTGTGGGGATTGTCTCGTTCCATTTGGCCACGGAAGCACACACCATGCCCAAGCAGAAGACCCACAAAGGCCTGAAGTGTCGGGTGCGCGTCACGCGCAACGGCAAGGTCGTCCGCCGCAAGGCCGGCAAGAGCCATCTCATGAGCCACAAGAGCGGGAAGCGCCGCCGCCAGCTGCGCCAGCAGACGGCGGCGAGCGGCACCTACGCGAAGACGATCAAGAGAGAGCTCGCCGGCGGGTAGTCGCCCTGGAGAACCACCAATGCCCCGAGTTACCATCGCCCCCGCCCGCAAGAAGCGCCACAAGCGCGTGCTCAAGGCCGCCAAGGGCTACTACGGCGCCCGCTCGCGCCTCTATCGCACCGCGAAAGAGGCCGTGCTGCGCGCCAACGCCTTCGCCTACCGCGATCGCAGGGTACGCAAGCGCGAGTTCCGAGCCCTGTGGATCACCCGCGTCGGCGCCGCCGCCCGAGAGCGTGGGCTGTCCTACAACGTCTTCATGCACGGCCTGAGCGAGGCGGGCGTCGGCCTGAACCGCAAGATGCTCGCCGAGATCGCCGTCGCCGACCCCGCGGGCTTCGACAAGCTGGTCGAGATCGCCAAGGGCTGAGGCCCCGCCATGCAGGACGCGCTCGCCAGGCTCCGCGACGAGACCCTCGCGCAGATCGAGGCCGCCATCCGCCTCGATGAGATCGAGGCCGCGCGCGTCGCTGTCCTCGGCCGCAAGGGCTCCCTCAAGCAGGCCATGCGCCAGCTCAAGGACGTGGCGCCCGACGAGCGCCCCGCCATGGGCCAGCTCGCCAACGAGGTCAAGACGGCCATCGTCGAGGCCCTCGACGCCCGGCGCAAGCTCATCGAGCGCGCCGAGACCCAGGCCACCGATGCCGCCTTCGACATCACCCTGCCCGGCATCCACCGCCCCCTCGGGCACGAGCATCCCCTCCGCCGCACCGAGGCCGAGCTCCGCGAGGTCTTCGCCCGACTCGGCTTCGAGGTCGCCGAAGGCCCCGAGGTCGAGCTCGAGTACTACAACTTCGAGGCCCTCAACATCCCCGCCGACCACCCGGCGCGCGACGGATTCGACACCTTCTACATCGAGGGCGACGTGGTCCTCCGCTCCCACACCTCGCCCGTCCAGATTCGCGTCATGGAGCAGCGGCAGCCGCCCATCCGCGTCGTCGTGCCCGGCCGCGTCTACCGCCCCGACACGCCCGACGCGACCCACAGCCCCGTGTTCCACCAGATCGAGGGGCTTGTCGTCGGCGAGGGCGTGACGTTCGCCGACCTCAAGGCCGTGCTCACCATGGCCATGCGCGAGCTCTTCGGCCCCGACACCGCGACCCGCTTCCGCCCCTCCTTTTTCCCCTTCACCGAGCCCAGTGCCGAGGTCGACGTCTCCTACGCCGTCAACGGCGAGAAGCGCTGGCTCGAGCTCCTCGGCGCGGGCATGGTGCACCCCAAGGTCTTCGAGGCGGTCGGCTACGACGCCGAGCGTTACACCGGATTCGCGTTCGGCATGGGTATCGACCGCGTCGCCATGCTCAAGTATGGCATCCCCGATATTCGCCTCTTCTTCGAGAACGACGTGCGCTTCCTCGAGCAGTTCTAGCCTCTTCCTCACACCGCCCCTTCTGGCCCGCGCAATGGACGAGCTTCTCTCAGGTTTCGGCGCCGTCCGTTGGCCTTTCGTTGGTCTTGCCGTTGCGACAGTCGCGCTCCCAGTGGTCGGGTTCCTGATGCGTCGGCGCTGGGCAGTGATGGGCCTGCTCGGCGGCATCGCATCTGCGCTTCTGCTCCTGGGCATCTACTTCGTTGCCGCTCGCACATCCCTCAATGACCGTCTCCACGGGCACTCGCCCTCGTGGCGGCCGGCTGGCTTCCCGCCGGCCGAGCAGTATGCCGCGGCCGAGCGCCGCCGCTACTCGCCCACCGACCCCATGTTCCGTGAGGCAGGGAGCGGCGAGCGTCCCGCCGTGGCGGCGTCGCGCGGGTGGTGGGGGCTCGTCCCTGCCGATCGGCTCGACAGCCTGCCCAACGTCGCGTTGCTTGCCGCGGTCTTTGCCGTCGGCGGCCTCCTGTTCGGCGTGGCCTGGGGCCGTCTCGTGCGGCGGCCCATCGGCGCCACGGTGGCTGAGCCCGCTTCCGAGGCCGAGGGCGCGCCATGATCGAGCACACACGCCAATGTCTGCCCAATGGCCTGCGGGTCATCTTCGTGCCCATGCCGCGCCTCCATTCGGCCATCGCCGTGGTGTACGTGCGCATGGGGCCGAGGTTTGAGACGCCCGAGCAGAATGGCCTCTCCCATTTCGTCGAGCACGTGCTCTTCAAGGGCACCGAGCGCCACCCGAACCCCGATAGCCTCGCCCGTGAGATCGACGCCATCGGCGCCGATCTCAACGGCGCCACCATGCCCGAGTACACCGAGCTCACGGTGAGCTGCCACACGCGCCACTTTCTGCGGGGCCTCGATCTGCTCCTCGAGGTGGCGCTCTGCCCCCGCTTCGAGGCCGAGCACGTCGAGGCCGAGCGCCGCGTCGTCCTCGAGGAGATGGGCCAGTACCGCGATGTCATCGGCAGCGACGTCAGCGTCGACGAGCTGAGCTACGAGCTCATGTGGCCTCGCCAGGCCCACGCCTTCCGATGTCTGGGTCCCGAGGACAACGTCGCGCGCTTCTCCCGCGATGAGGTCGAGGGCCACTACCGCCGCTTCCTCGCCGCGCGCAACACGGTGGTGTGCATCGCGGGCAACTTCGACCAGGCCGCCGTGGCCGGCCTCATCGAGCGCCGCTTCGGGGCGCTCGCACCCGGCGAGGAGGCGAGGCCGCCGGCCCTCAACGACGGCCAGGCCGCGGCGCAGAGCCTCTTCCGACGCTCCCGCACCCGCATGGCCTACGTCAAGCTCTGCCACAAGGCGTGCTCGTACCACGACCCCCGGCTCTATCCTGTGCTCGTGCTCAGCGACGTGCTCGGCGGCGGCGTCACCTCGCGGCTCTTCGCCCGTCTCCGCGAGCGCGACGGCCTCGTCTACGACGTGAGAGACAACACCACCCTCTTCTCCGACTGCGGCTGGCTCGACATCGCCACCACCACGAGCCGTGGCAAGCTCGCCGACACGGTCAATGCGTCGCTCGAGGAGATCCAGCGCCTCGCCGACGAGGGCCTGCCCGACGACCAACTTCAGACGATCAAAGACCGCGTCGCCTGTCAGATGGAGATCCTCGAGGACAGCCCCTACGACGTCGCCGACTGGTTCGGCGTCCGCGAGGTCCTCCTCGCCCCCGACGGCCTCGTCTCGCCGACCGAGGAGGCCGAGCGGCTCAAGGACGTGACCGCCGACCAGGTCCGCGACGCGGCGCGCGAGGTCTTCCGCCCTGACCGCCGCAGCCTCGTCATCGTCGGCCCGAGCTCCTGGTCGCAGCGTCGACGCATCCGCGGGATGCTGGAGAGATAGGAACTGGATGGGTGGATGAATGGATGAGTGGATGAGTGGAAGAGCGGCGCGAGAGGGAGCCCGCACGCCGTTTGCGTTCACGATCTCTTGCCGCGGCGCCGGAA
Source organism: Candidatus Brocadiia bacterium (assembly GCA_016782825.1). GTDB lineage: Bacteria > Planctomycetota > PUPC01 > DSUN01 > DSUN01 > BS750m-G60. The sequence continues at coordinate 4,726 of JADHXT010000137.1, forward strand.
CCGTGCGTTCGGCGAGCAACGCGCATCTCTCTTGTCCTGCTATTCCATCCATCCATCCACCCATCCATTCATCCACTCCCCTGACGGCTCCGGACCGCAGCGGATCTGCCTCGTTCCCCGCGAGGGCGCGGCGATGACGCGTTTTGAGCGGTTCAAGGCGTTCCTCGCCGCGTGGGGCGGCACGTGGCTCTACAACGCCATCAGCAACTCGCTGAAGGTGGAGATCGCCGGCGACGGCGAGCTCGAGGAGCTCCGCCAGCGCCACGGCGCCATCATCTACGTCGGCTGGCACTCGCAGCTTCTCGTCCCGCTGTGGCACCACCGCTTCCAGAACGGCTATGCCGTCGTGAGCGAGCACGCCGACGGCGAGCTCATCGCCCGCATTCTCCAGCGCATCGGCTACACGACCATCCGCGGCTCCACCACCCACAACGCCCGCCGCGCGCTCGTCAACATGCTCCGAGCCGTGAAGGCCGACAACGACATCGGCATCACCCCCGACGGCCCGCTCGGCCCGCGCTACGTCGCCCAGCCGGGGGCCGTCTACCTTGCCAGCCGCACCCGCTGCCCCATCGTCGCCATGGGCTTCGCCACCCGCTGGTTCATCCAGTTCCGCTCCTGGGACAAGTTCCGCGTCCCGCTCCCGTGCTCGCCTGGCGCCATCACCTACAAAGGCCCCCTCCACGTCCCCGCCGAGCTGTCCGAGGACGACGTCGAGGTCTGGCGCCAGCGCATGCAGGACGCCCTGATGGACGCCACCCGCCTCGCCGAGTCCATGGTCGGCCTCCCGCCCGAGCCCGACGTGCCCCAGGCGTGATTGACGCAGACGCCCCCTGCCGCTACCTTCTTACTCCCAAGGCCCCGGTCAGCCTTCAGCGGCTGCTTCGTTCTCTTCGTTGAACGTTGGGCGTGGGACGTTCCCGCCGCGTTCTGCGGCGGCTCTTCCTTTCTGGAGCGACGCATGGCTCTCCTCCAGCGCCTCACCGGCCTCCTCGGCATCGTCGCGCTCCTCGGCATCGCCTTCGCCCTCTCACGCAACCGTCGCCGCATCCCCGTCGGCACGGTGCTCTGGGGACTTGGGCTCCAGGTGGTCTTCGCCGTGCTGATCCTCAAGACCCCATGGGGGCGGGTCGTCTTCGACTGGGCCAACGCCGCCTTCACGCGCCTCATCGGCTTCACCGACGACGGCGCGAAGTTCGTCTTCGGCGACTGGGGCGCCCCGGTCGAGGCCACCCACCTCGTGACGAAGAAGCCTCACGCCATCGGCTTCGTCCTCGCCTTCAAGGTGCTGCCCGTCCTCATCTTCTTCGCCTCGCTCATGAGCGTGCTCTACCACCTGGGGGTGATGCAGAAGCTCGTGTCGGCGGCGGCCTGGGTCATGCGCTACACGATGAAGGTCAGCGGCGCCGAGGCGCTCTCGGCGGCGGGCAACATCTTCGTCGGCATGACCGAGGCACCCCTGCTGATCCGCCCCTACGTCGGCAAGCTCACCCAATCGGAGCTGATGGCCGTCATGACGGGCGGCCTCGCGACCATCGCGGGCAGCGTGCTCGCGCTCTACGTGAGCTTCGGCATCGAGCCCGGCCATCTGCTCTGCGCCAGCGTCATGTCGGCCCCCGCGGCCCTGGTCGTCGCCAAGATCATGCTGCCCGAGACCGAGGAGCCGGCCACCGCCGGCAGCATCCAGGTCGAGTTCGAGCGCAAGACGACCAACGTCATCGACGCCGCCGCCTCGGGCGCCTGGGAGGGCCTTCGGCTGGCGCTCAACGTCGCCGCCATGCTGCTCGCTTTCGTCGCGCTCCTCGCATTGGTCAACTTTCTGATCGGCCAGGTGCACACCGGCGTCGCCTGGGCCACGGGCTGGCAGGGATTCCCCAGCAGCCTCCAGGACATCCTGGGCCTGCTCTTCCGTCCGCTCGCGTTCGTGATGGGGGTGCCGTGGGGCGAGGCGAAAGGCGTGGGCACGCTGCTGGGGGTGAAGATCAGCCTCAACGAGCTGATCGCCTACCAGCAGCTCGTCGCCATGAAGGGGCAACTCTCGGCGCGATCGGTGACCATCGCCACCTACGCGCTCTGCGGCTTCGCCAACTTCGGCTCCATCGGCATCATGATCGGCGGCATCAGCGGCATGGCCCCCGAGCGCCGCGCCGACCTCTCGCGCCTCAGCCTCCGCGCCCTGGCAGGCGGCGCTATCGCCTCATTCCTGACCGCCTGCATCGCCGGCATTCTGCTCTGAACCGACGTCTTCCTGTCGCCTGTAGAGCACAAGCTGACGATCGCGTGCGGTGGCAAAGGCGAAGGACTTCACGTAGGCGTAGTGCTGCCTGAACTCGGGCGACTGCTCGATGCGTTGCTCGATGGGCCATAGCGGGTCGCTGCTCGCCGCCCCGTCAGGCCTGGGGGGCCGCGCGGTGAGCACGATGTAGTCGGGCTTGTGCTTGAGCACGTCGACCGCGGCGTCGGCGCCCTCATCGGCGACTGCCCTGTTGCAGCGCCCGCTCAGGTCGATGACTGGAGCGCCCGAGGCCCACCCCACTCGGCCTGCGCCAAAGATGGCGACCGAGGCGCCAGGGTCGCGCGCGACGAACCTCGCGAGCCGCGCCGACGCCTGCGAGCGCTCCGCGAGGGCGGCCATCTCTCGTCGCACGCCCATCTCTCGGCGGACGTACGGCAGCGGATAGGCCAGCACGAAGGCCAGGACAAGGACAATGTTGACGGCCGTTGCGCCCCGTCGCTCGCCTGCGGTCACGCGCTGGGAGATGGCGATTCCACCCTCCTGGAGCAGCAGGAAGAGCATCGGCGCCGTGACGGCCGCAAGGCGATGGGCCGGCAGGGGGTCCCCGCCGACGTAAGCAACAGACAAGAGCCCGGCGGCGATGAGCACACAGCCGTAGGCCATGGGACGCGTGAAGCCGCGCAGCGCCACGCTGAGCGGGATGACGAACAGGGTGACCCCGCCGAGCTGAGCGAGGAATGCGCCGACGTAGTAGGCCCCGCGGCTGAGGCGCGTCAGCGACAGCCCGAAGCCGCCGGATGCGATGAACGCGCTCGACAGGATCCCGTCGTGGTAGATCGCAGCCCACGCGCATCGCGCGCCAATCAGCACGACGGCGGGGACGCAGCGCTTCATCAGCGACCCCAGCGGCCGCTGGCGCGACCCGGCCATGTCGTAGATGACGGTCGCCAGGAGAAACACGACGGCGTCGGTGCGGGCCAAGGCCGCGGCGGCGAGCGCGAGCGGCCACCACCAGCCCGACGGCTGGAGCAGATAGAGCACGGCGCCGAGCGTCACGAGGAACGTGACGAGCTGTGTCTCGATGGCCGCGGACGTGCACCACAGGTAGCCGGGGTAGAGGCTCAGCAGCAGCGGCGCCGCGAGGGACCAGACGGGTGGCCGCTCGGGGCCGAGGCGACGCCCGAGCAGGTAGAGAAGCGAGAGGGTCGGCACCGAGGCGATGAGCGCGAGGCCCCCGGCCGCCGCGGGCAGCGCCGACGCCTTGGCGATGAAGGCGAACGGGGTGAGGAGCAGCACGAGCAGGAGACTGCTGTACCCTGCGGCGCGCTCCCCGAGA
>JADHXT010000138.1 GCA_016782825.1 Candidatus Brocadiia bacterium
CACCTTCAGGCGGTTCGCCCACAACTGAGCGAACCGCCGTCAGGCAAGAACCACAGTGCAAGGGGGTCGAGGGTTCTGGCTCCGCAGATGACAAGATTGCCTCATGTTCGCGGCTACGCGAACTCCTGATCCACGCTTCGCACGGAGACAGGTTCCCGACGTGCGCGAGGAATTGCGAAGCCCTGCCAGCAACGAAGCCGTTCTTATGGGTTTCGGTGAGCCCGTGCATCTCTGGCCAAAGCCTTGGCCACAAGAATCTCACCGAAAGCCTCAAGATGGCGGCTGAGTGCGGTGAGAGGTCCCTTTTGCCGAAGGCTCCGACCGTGGAGTCGTGGCGCCGTCCGCCTTGTTTTCAATCTATTTCCACGAAGCGCTGGTGCAGAGCGCGCTGGACGTGGCCACGTGGGATGAGCGCCTGGACAGCCTCTGGCACACTGAGCGGCTCTATGCGTGCCTGATGAGTTGGGGAGTAACCGGTTCGACAATCCCAACGCACGGTTGGTGAGCTTCCAGGACTTCCGCACCGAGTTGGGCGGCCTTCGTGAGTCTTTGGCTGAGCTAGCGGGCCTGCACTTGACCGCTGACGCTGCCAGGGTGAGAGGCCTCTCCAGCGGCTCAGTTCGTCCAGAAGCATCCACGGGCATCGCTCGTGTCCCCCGCCTCTACGCGCTCCGCCGCCAATTCACATCTCTGCTCACAGTTTGTCTGCCCCCGGCGGCTTTTCGCTGGCTAACGCACCCGCTTCAACGCGAACGACTTGATGGCCAGCCCGTACTGCGGCGGCTGGGTGCGCGAGAACCGCAGGGTGTTCTCGCCCTTCTCGAGGGTGAGCGTCACCGGCTTGGAGTCCTGCCAGTTCCCGACGGTGAAGGGCATCTCCATGGCGATCCCGGGCTTGGCGTCATTCGCAGAGACGTTCAGTCGCTGTTCGTAATTGGCCGTGACCACCCGCGCGGTCAATGAGTACTTGCCCGCGCGCGGGGCGGTGATCTTGTACTCGAAGCGCGATTTCGTGCCTTGGCTCGGTCCGGTCGGGTCCTTCTTTGGGCTGTTTGCGTAGTAGTTCCGGGCATACGTGTCCGATATGCGCTCGCAGACGTTGCCGTATATGTCGTAGAGCCCCCACGGATTGGGCTTCTTCTCACCTACTGGATGCGACTTGCCACCCGCGTTGTCCTTGAACCAGGCATACTCCCCGAGCGGCGAGGGATCGTTGCCGAAGAACCATTTCGTGTCTTTGCCCGCGCGGGAGGCATATTCCCACTCGGCCTCGGTGGGAAGCCGCACGTCACGTCCGGTCTTTTCGGCGAGCTTCTCACAGAATGTCAACGCGTCAGGCGAGGCGACATTGTCAACCGGGCAGTTCGGGGCCTTGGTCGACCTGCTGGGGTTCGAGCCCATGATGGCCTGGTACTGCGCCTGCGTCACCTCGTACCTGCCCAGATAGAACCCCCTGGTGAGCTTGACCTCGTGCTTCGGCACCTCGACACACTGGAACCTGCCATCGGTCTTGCTTTCGCCTCCCATCACGAACGTTCCGGGCTTGATGTAGACCAGCTCCATGGTCACGCCGTCACCCAGGTCGAACGTCAGTTCACGCGGGGCCCCGTTGCCGGTAGGCGTCACTGCTGCCCGGAGACCCCAGTTTTCGTATCTACCATAGCCTCCGCTGAGGAGGCGCCTCCCGGATGTGCATGCGTCGGCGTCGCCCTTCCACGTGCCGCCGCGCAGAACCGTTTGGCCCTGAGGGAAGAAACGCGGGAGGAAGATCTGCAGACCGCCGCCGAAGCTCTTCATGGCAAAGACCTCACGCGTGTTGCCGGACGGCTTGCTGTATGCGGCGGCCGGTATCGATATGACGCCGTCCTGGCCGTAGGTGATCTTCCTGTCCTCAGGTGTGACCGGTGAGGCGATGACCTTCTCTGCTACCGTGGGTTCGTTGGCCTCGCCGAGGTCTTCGCCGAGTGCGCCGAGCGTTACGGCCTTTGCCTCCTTGATGGTCGTGCTCTGGGTGCGGAGCGCCACGCCGTTCCAGAAGGCGGGGGCGCCGTCGTGCTCCCCGTAGGTCCGCTTCTCTCCCATCACGTCGCCGGCCCACTGGGCACGCTTGACCTTCAGGTATGCCTTCGTGTTGCTGCGCGCCTGCGCAGTCGCGAGGAAATCGAGGTCCTTCTTGTAGCGCGTGCTGGTCCAACCGCAGCCCCAGCCTCCGCCCAGATTGACGACCCAGCCCTTGGGCGTCCAGTGCGCCAAGGCTCCGTGACCGCGACTGGGACGAGCAATGGTCGGGACCCCGAAGGCGCGCAGGATGAAGCGCCCGATGAACGCACGCCGGCCGCACACCCCGCCGTTCATGAGGATGTTCTGATATCTCTGCAACTCGGGCCTGTCGAACTTGACGTTCCCTGACCCGTACTTGACATCGGTACTGACGATACTCACGTAGCGCCAACCGTAGTTCGAGTTGTAGATGTGGTCGGGCCGGAAGTTCCGGAGCATCTCGCGCCCCCAGGCGAGGGTCGCGTCCGGCTCGTCGCCGTTGACGACCATGCGCAGCTCCCAGGCGCTCAGGCGCTCGAACGCCGGATCCAGCTCGCCGTCCAGGTATGCCTTCTCGTAGTGAAGGTAGCGCTTCACCGGGTCTACTGTCTCAGGGCCATCGGCCTGGGCTGCGGGGTTCCTCTGCCCGATCGGTACAGCGTGCTCAAGACTGATGCCGAGCGCCAGCCGCTGCAGGATGCCCTTCGAGGCCTTCTTGCTCGCCTTCTGGATGTCGGTGTAGATCTTCATCGCCTGGCCGTACCTTGCCGGGCCATAGCCGCGCCCCTGTCGCTCGGCTTTGGCACCGTCCGCGACCAGCATCTGCTTCATGAGATCGGCGTCTGCCAGCATCTGCTCGACCAGCGCTGCCTGCTCCTTTCCCTGCTGGGCGAACTCCGCCAGGCCCTGAGGCGTGGCCTCGAGCAGGACGACGTATTTCGCGAGCTTGGCGTCCAACGCGTCGCTTGCCAGGAACTTACTCACCGCACCGGCGCTCGCCGGGTCGTTCTGTGGGACCTTTGCAGTGAGTTCGGTACGCAGTTGGTTGAGCATGCCGGTGTACCGCTTGAGGAACTCCTGCTCTGTCGCTTCGTCAGCAGCGTGGACGCAAACGACCAAGGAGGCAAGTGAGATGAGGATGAGCAACCTGGATTTCATGTCAGACTCCTGATGATGAGATGTGATGTCTCGACTCCTTTTCTCCATTTCGGGCATGCCAACCTGCAGATGATGCCTGTCCCGGTTCAGGACGGCTTGGGTTCACTGCGTCCAGTACTGGTAACAGACACTCAACTTCCTGATGGAGTTCTCCGTGTTTCCGCCTTCGAGATCGTCATACTCCAATACCTTAACCGAGATTCGCCACTTGGCTCTGGCCGGCCCCGTTGGCCAGCCCTTCAGCTGACCTATTGTAGTCTCCTCCTCAGCACAGGCGCAAGTAAGCGAGCAAGTCTGCGCGCAGCGTGTCCCGCCACCCCTCCCACGCATTAACTCCACCCCACGCGTTAGGCGCGCCAGGAAATCCTGCCGCCCCAACGCGCGCGTGGTCATCTCGCGTTCCGCTTGCCCCTCGGCCGCGGGGGCGGCGGGCCGGCCTGGGCGCGGAACTCGGCCTCCAGCGCGCGCCACTTCACCTCCATCGCCTTGGCGCGGTCGGGGTGGTTGCGCAGCAGGTTTGCCATCTCGCAGCGGTCGCTCGAGAGGTCGTAGAGCTCCCACGCATCGTTGTCCTCGCGGGCGGAGACCAGCTTCCAGTTGCCCTCGATAAGCGCGCGGTTACCCTCGTGATGGAAATAGAGGCGCTCGCGGGTCACCGCGCCGTCGCGCTCGAACGCCGGCACGATGCTCTTGCCCGGCAACGGCGGCGCCTGCACCCCGTTCCATTCCTCCGACGCCTTGACGCCGGCCAGGTCCAGCAGCGTCGGCACGAAGTCAATCACGTGGCACTGGTCGTGGCGCAACTCGCCCCTCGCCTTGATGCCCTTGGGCCAGTGGACGATCCACGGCGTGGCGATGCCACCCTCGTGCACCCAGATCTTGTGGCGGCGAAACGGCGCGTTCGACGCGCTCGCCCAGCCCGGGCCGATGCACAGGTACGACGGGCCCGAGCCGAGCGGCGCCTTGGCGTCGTGGCGGTCACCGCGGATGAGAATCGTTGCATCCGCCCCATTGTCTGATAGGAAGAAGATCACCGTGTCGTCAAGCGCGCCCATCACGCGGACCTGCTCGATCACGCGGCCGACGTCGCGGTCAATCCTGTCCACCATCGCCGCGTGGACGGCCATCTTGGTGGCCTGGAACTGCTTCTGCGCGTCGGTGAGGTCCTTCCAGGGAATGGGGTGTTTCTCCTCGCCGGGGCCAAGCTCGTCGAGGAACTGCTTCTTGAAGTAGCGCGGGGTGAAGCCCGTCTCGAGCGGCGAGAGGGCGCAGTTCACGATGCCCATCTGGCGCAGACGCTTCCAGCGCGCCTCGCGGACGGTGTCCCAACCCGCCAGGTAGCGCTCGCGGTAGCGGGCGATGTCATCCTGGAACGCGTGGAGGGGGAAGTGGGGCGACGTGAAGGCGAGATAGCCGAAGAACGGTTTGTCGGTGTGCTTCTCGGCGTGCTCCGTGAGGCAGCGGATCATGTGATCGGCCATGTACGTCGTCGTGTAGTAGTCGCTGCCGAGCCTCACGGGCGGCAGCGGCTTGTCGTCCTCCTGATGAGTGCGGGGGTAGAAATGGCGGTCGTGGTCGTCCAGCTTGTAGGAGTGGTCGAAGCCGCCGTCGGCGCAGGGCTTCGGCGCGCCGTTCACGTGCCACTTGCCGCTGTGATAGCAGCGATAGCCCGCGGGCTTCAGATAGTGCGGCATCACCCGTGCCCACTGCGGCAGCCGCCCGCGCGGCGGGTCCATGCGCACCTGTTGCGCGTAGTAGCCTGTCATGATGCACGACCGCGTCGGCCAGCAGCGGCCGGTCGAGTAGCCGTGGGTGAACCGTACACCTCCCGCGGCCAGCTTATCGAGATTCGGCGTCTCGATCTCCCCGCCATAGCACCCGATATCCGAGAAGCCCATGTCGTCGGCGAGAATGATCAGCACATTCGGCGGCCTGGTTGCTGTGCCTTCGGGTGCGGCCATCGCATCGTTCCTCCTGAGCATTGCCAGACCCGCGAGCCCGGCCACCTTCAACATGTCGCGGCGAGTGAGTGCTTCGCTCATCCCATGGCCCCTGAATAGCGCCGTTGTCCCATCCTCGAGCGAGACGAACTCCCCCCTCTTGTCATTCCGAGCTCGCCGAGGAGCCTTCCAGGGGAGCAGACTCCTGTCCCGGAGGGTTGGCCCTCGAACACAGGCGCCCCGTCAAAAGGTCCTTCGACAGACTCAAGATCGCAGGAAAGGGCCGCGGGGTCAAGTGCGGGTAGCACTGTTGTGTGACGCCCATCTTGATCGCCATGAAAGAAGAGGAAGAGCGGCTCCCCAGAAAACGGGAAGCCACCATTGCCGCATCTACATCACCACTTCCTCTTCCACCTTGCTCCCGCTCTGAGCTGTCTCCTCTTCAATGATCTTCTCCGCAGCCTTGTTCAGGCAGTGGATCGCGAGGAAGATCTCGTTCCGACTGAAGCTCTGTGACGACTTCCACTCGCCGTCCTTGTCCTTGTAGCGCCTGCTGACCGATGCCTTCAGCATCGTCTTGGCAGTGCCGTTCACCTGTATCTCGTTCTCCCACAACGCGCAGCTCACCTGACCTGCACGAAACCTAGCCATTGGTTGTTGGTTCATTCTTGGTACCTCTGGGGACATCATCTATTGTGACGCCCCTCTTCTCACGAAGGGGAAGAGGGGCGTTCCTTGCCATGCTCGTGGAAGACGTCTGTCTTGTGATGACCTGGTCACCGCCTCCGACGTTGCCTCTGACCCTGACCCGCCTTTGCCGTCCTCGTCCCTTTCTTGGCTTTCCCTTTCGCTGCCTTCCTCCTGACCTTCGTGCTCACCTTCTTCTCTGTCTGCTGCTCTGCCCCCGCGCTCTTCTCAGCCAGCATTCTCTTCACGTCACGTCTGCCGACCTTGCGGAGAGCGACCAGAGCCTCCTTGTTCTTTCCCTGTGGACGTGATCGCCCTCGTTCCCAGAAGGTTACTGACGCCGACGAGACGCCCACCAGAGAGGCAAGCTGAGACTGGGTAAGCCCGAGACGTTCGCGCAGCTTCTTGACGAGCAGCGGCGAGAGCCTGGCAGCCTTGACCTCTGCCGGCGCAGCTTCGAGCTTCGCCTTCTGCGCCACCCTCTCGGCCTGGAGTTCCGCTCTCAGTTTGACCAATGGGGCGACCATCTTGCTCAGCCGGGAGACCTGCCGCCTCAGTTCTCGTACCTCCCGAGCCAGTGGCACGCAGACCGCCCGAATCTCCTTCTCCGCCAAGCGGACGATCTCCGACTTCACAGCCTGCTCGATCTTGCCCATCTCAGTCTCCTCTCTGGGGTACCTCGGCTTGGCAGCCAGGAGCAGCAAAGGTGATCGGGTCGTGAGCTATTATGGTCTCTGGCCACCATGCAGTCAACAGGGGAATGAGACGAGGCGCGGTCCCTTCAATGGTCCACCCTAAGGCCCCTTGCATATCCGTCAGGGAAGAGGAAGAGGGGCCGACGCCGCCGCGGCCAAAGCTCTGACTCGACTTCCATTCGCCGTTCTTGTCCTTGTAGCGCCTGCTGACGCTCGCCTTGAGCACCGTCTTGCTGGTGCCGTTGACCTGTATCTCGTTCTCCCACAACGCGCAGGAGACCTGTCCTGCCCTGAATCGGGCAATTGGTTGGTTCATTCTCGTACCTCTGGGGACTCAGTCTACTGCCGAGCCCCTCTTCTCGGGATAGGGAAGAGGGGCGGCGATCGGTGTTCTGAAGCAGTCAACTGCAACGCGGGAGCTTTGAGCGGTAGTTCACTCAGTCCTTGCATCCCATTCCGCAACGACCTGGCGCATGCTTTCACTGACCTCAGGGTCTGGGTCGTCCGACAGCTTCCTTGCCAACCGGATTGCCCACGAGGCGCGGGTGCCTCTCAGAGCGGTCACCAATGAGAGCCGGACACCCGGTTCAGCTTCACCAGCCACCCGCTCTGCAAGCCTCCTCAGCCCTTTCTCGCTCTCTTCCATCTTGTGATCAGCGATATCCCAGTCATCGATGACGTCAGCTGCCGCTTCCCTGATCTCCTCTTCGCTATCAGTCGTCAGTTCCTCCAGAACCTCGCGAGTCCAACCGGCCTCATAGCGGCTCAGGAACGACGGGATGCGACTCCGCACCTCGCTGCACGGGTCGGCCGCCGCTCTCCTGAAGAGCTTCTGAGAGCGTTCGTCGTCGAGAGCCAAGTCAGATAGTGCACACAACACGTTAGCGTACAACTGCCACGGTTGCCGCCTGCACAGGCGGAACAAGAACGGGACGATGTCTTCGCCGAGAAGGTGGCAGGCCTGAAGGGCGAGCTGACGGACATATTGGGCGAACGGATGCGAGCCCACGAAGCCAAGGTTCTGAACAACGCCCTCGCTTACCGCGGGCGGCAACTGCTCCGTGAGGCGTGCGAGAAGCTCATCCAGACGACGCAGGACAGTCAGCCGTTGAAGGACCCCATCGCCGAGGCATAGTGCGTCCCTGATCATCTCTGTTGTCCATTGTTCCAGAGCCTCCGCATCTGCCAGCATCTCGGCAGCGCTCAGGCCGCACGTGCGACATATGATACCGCCTGCAGTCTGCAGCGCAGCTCCCTGCATATCTCTGAAACAGACGGAGCATGTCGTCTCGTCTTCTTCGTCCGCTTGCTGTCGCCACTTCCCGAACTCGAGTTGGTCTGCCAAGCAACTGTGGCAGATCCGTTGTCCACTGCCCAGTAGCAGGCTTGGCTCGAGGCACGTCTTGTCACAGTTGGCGCACGAGGAGATCTCGCCGCCACCTTCTCTGCCAGCCGTACCGCGCCTGCTCCCGTCAGTCGCAGGACATTGTCGAGTGTATGGCTCTAGAGCGCTGTTGTCGACCGCGAAGGGGTTGAAGCGGACGGGCTGTTCGCACTCAAGGCAGTACGCGGACAGCCCAGACTCATCCCACGCGTCTGCAGGTAGCTCCATGCAGGGAGAACTGTCCCTTGAGAGTTGGGCGTTCCGCAGGATACCTGCGAGGGTATCCCTCACAGCGCCACTCAGAGGAGACGCTCGGCCACACCAGGGACAGATGACCGTCAGATGCGCATCCCATCGGCCTCTCCCTGCGTCGTGGGCAAACCGCCACATAC
>JADHXT010000139.1 GCA_016782825.1 Candidatus Brocadiia bacterium
GGCCTGGACGTGCTGGAGACGCAAGTGCTGGGAGGGCTGCCCGATGCTGTGGCGACACGAGCACACGAACGAGTGGGCAGCGGGTCCCCCCCCCCTTCCAAACGCGATGGCGCCCGCCGTCGGAGCGGGCGCCGTGCTGGCAAGTCGGGTGCCAGCCACATGTCTGTCACGGGTCACTCCAGAGCGCTCCAGGGGGAGCATGCCGGAACAGGCAGGCGACAGGGCGCGCTCCCTTGGACTGGCAGGTCCATGGCCGTAGCACGGGGTGCCAGCCGGCCACGGCACCAAGTGCCCCCTCCCCGCCTTTGGCCGTGGCCGTCATTGTGTACGGGCAGCCATGGCAGGTCATGCCGCTCGCCCCTCTACCCCTCCCTTGCAGCAGCTCGGCAACAGGCCGAGTCCCCAGACGAAGCAAGCTGGACAGGTGGATGAGGAGGGAGTGGCACAAGGCAGGTGCGCGAGAGCGGTGGGCGGCGGACAGGGAGGCGAAGTGGGTAGAGTGGAAGCGACGGCGGTACGGTGAGGGAAGCCCAGACGGTTCCCATCGGCCCGACCGCTCTGGAGCCACCCAGTCCAAGGTATGGGTCAAGGGTCACGTGCCCAACGAGTTCCTGGACTGGGTTGAGCGGTCCTGGAGTCACGGCGATGAGGGACCCGCCTCCTCCGCTTCGCGAGGCCGCAGGCCAGCCCGGGTGTTGTGCCTACCTCACCTGGTGAACGAGTTGCTTGGCGTGAGGCCATCCCAGGCCAATGGGAGCGCCGTCACGTCTGACACGGTGGTGGTGTACGTGCCCGAGGGGGCGTTCTTGAGCTTGAAGGCCACCGTCCCGTCGGCTCCGGTGGCCCCCGTACGCGTCGCATAGCTATCGGTGCCGCGGAGTACCTCGATGGCCACCGAGGCCCCATCCACAGGGTCACCGAAGTTGTCGACCACCGCGACGGTGACTAGCAGATCCCTCTTGCTCTTCCCGCCCAGCGCATAGGTGATCGCGTTGACCGTGACCCCGGTTGGCGGCACCGGCTCCGCCAGTGCGAAGTCCACCGTCGTCGTCGCATCCTCGGCGACCGCCGCCGGCTTCTGCTGCTGCGCATGGCCACCGGCCGAGGCCGTCACGGTGCGATCGCCGACCGGCACGCCGTTGATCGTGTACGAGCCGTCGCCGGCCGTTGTGGCCGACTGCCCCGTGTCGGTCGAGACCGTCGCTCCCCCCAACGGCGGACCCGTCGGATGCGTCGGTCACTCTCCCGCCGATCGACCCTGTGGCCGGCGCCTCGCCGCGGTCGTGGACGAAGGCGTCCATGACCTCGTTGGTGTCGCCGGCCACCAGATTGCTGGCGAAGGAAGAGAAGGCGACGAACTGCCCGTCGGGGCTGATGGCACAGCGGTGCGAGCTCTCGTTCCCCTGCGTGCCATCCGAGGCGATGCTGACGCGGGTGGTGGTGGCGTCTTGTGCGTCGAAGACGAAGATGTCGCTGCTTCCGTTCGTGTCGCCTTCCACGATGTCATTGCCACTGGAGAAGAAAGTCACCAGGCGCCCGTCGGCGCTGATCGCCCCCACGCCGGAAAAGTCGTTGGGCCGGCGTCCGGTGAGCGCCCTGCTCGCAAGTATCGTATTCCCTGTCTCGCGGTCGTGGAGGTAGACGCTGGGGGTCACCTTCCCCTTCATCGCCACCAGGTTGCGTGCAGCGCTGGGGAAGGCGACGTACCTGCCGTCCGCGCTCAGAGGGCAAATGAACGGGACGAACCACGGGGTGCCGTCGGCCTGTGTGCCGTCGGAGGCGACACTGACCCGCGTCGTCGCGGTGCCATTGAGTTCATCGAACACGCCGTTCTCGTCCGCATCGCGATCGTGCACGAAGACGTCGCACTGGCTGTTCGTGTCTCCCTCCACCAGGTTGCTGGCCCACGAGAAGAAGGCCACGCAGCGCCCGTCGGCACTGATCGAGGGGTTCAGGGACTGGCTGCTGGGCGGCGCGCCGTTGAGCCCGACGCTGATCAGGATTGTCTTCGGCGGCTGGGATGAGTCGTTGGGCACGCCCCGGTCGCGGAGGTAGACCTGACCCAGCGTGGTGGTGTGAGGCGAAACGAGGTTTGTGGCGTCCGAATCGAAGACGACGTACCGACCGTCCGCGCTGATCGACGGACTGGTCGAGTCGGCACTCGTCGCCTTGCCGTCCAATCCGACACTGATCAGCTCAGTTCTCGGGGGCTGGAGCGGGTCATTGGGCACCCCGCGGTCGCGCACGTAGACCTCGGACTCGTTCGGGTTGCTGGCCCAGGAGTAGTAGGCCACAAACCGACCGTCCGGCGTGATGACGGGCCGGACCGAGGTCGTAGTCATCTCGGTTCCGTCGGTGGCCACGCTCACTCGCGTTGTCTGGCTGGTCTCGCGGTCGCGGACGAAGATGTCAGTTCTTCCGTTCCCATCGTCTGTCACCAACTGCGTGCTCTCCGACTCGAACGCCACGAAGCGGCCCCCGTCGCTGATCGCGAGGTACAGCGACTGGCCGTCTCCCTGCTCGCCCGTCGAGCTCACACTCACCCGCTCCGTCGTGCCCCCGAGAGTGGAACAAGGGAATAGGAAAGCCGCTGCCAGCGCGAGGCCGACTGCCCACAATGCCCGTGCCTTCATCTCTGCGTCTCCTTCGTTCTCGAGTTCCCCGGATGTCCCTCCTCGTTCCGCTCCCTTTCCTTGACCACAGGCGGGTCTGCGGTACAATGAAAATGCCGTCGCGCCGGACGCGCAGACCTGCCGTCCGGACGAGGGTGGTGGCCGGTGAGTTGCTTCCTTTGCCGAGGGCACTCACCGGCCGCGTTCTTTCTTCACGCTCCGAAGAGCTTCGCCAGGGGGAGCTTCTCATTAACACTACAACGCGGGATTCCGCGGTCGAGGGCGCCAGAGACATCAGGAAGACGCGCTGACGGGCAAACATGCAACACTCCAAGACGAGGCGGGTCGCCTGCTCTGAGCCCCTGGGGGACCCGTCCCCCAGACCCCCTGGGATTTATCGCGTCCGAGCCTCCGGCATCTCACCGGTCTGACTGCGATCAGGGTGCCGGTGGCCCTAAAGCGATAAATCCTGGGGGCCTGCCCTGAGCTTGCCGAAGGGTCCGGGCAAAGCCCCCGAGGCTCTCCTGCGTGCGCTCGCGGCCTTGGTCACACTCCTGCTGCGACGGATCTGTCGTGACTGAGCCTTCGCGTTCCTCGGTGGTGAGCCGAAGTAGCGTTGTGGTGTTAACCTTGGGCAGGAGGCTCAAAACTTGACGATGCCCTTCTCCCGCAACTTGAGTGCCAGCGCCAGCATCTTGAGCATCTCGGGGGTGTAGCGGCAGCCGATGTCGCCGCCGTCCGACGCCCGCTTGCGGCACGGGCTCGTGGGCTCGAGGCGGTAGTCGCGGCGCTTGGGGTCGCGGAACTGGGGGTCCTTGCTGAAGCAGCCTTTGCCTGCCTTCGCCGAAATGGCGAAGGGACTGTCGCCGTAAACATCGGAGTAGTCAATCTGAGTATCGCGGTGGTCTGCCGCAACAGACAACACGATGCAGTCCGACACGACGCCCGGCTGTTCCCAGAGTCTCAGATTCTTCAGGATCGTGCAGTGGCGGAATTCGCCGCTCAACCTGGCGCCTACCCCTCGTGTCAGCACTACGTTCCGCATCGCCAACGTGGTGATCCGACGGTCTTGACTCCAACCACCTATAGGCCCAAACCACATGGAGTTCTTCGCGGACACCCTCAATGGGGCGTGTATCTGCGCCGAGCCGATGATGACACACCGATCGAAATCCATCTTAGGAGATCCCCAACCCCAAGCACCGATGGCGAGTCCCTTCGCCGAGGAGACGATTGCACTGCGCATCCGAACGGTGCCGTGGGCTACCAGGGCAAATGCAGCATGATCGGCATTACCAGTAGCATGGGGCGCGCTATTGGCAATGATGATGCGCTCCACGACGGTTCGCTTCGCGGGAATGTAGAGCAACGCTCGGGAGACTGGCTCCCCTCCTTTCGCTCGCAACATTGGCCAACATCCTGGTGCGCCGCGCAGGGTCAAGCCCGAGCGTTCGGGGGGGATGCGCACGAACTCGGCGTAGGTGGCGCTGTCTTGGACCTCCACGACGCTGTTCGGCGGGCACGCGTCGATGGCGGCCTGGATGGTCGTGAAGTCGCCTTTGCCGTCTTTGCGCACGGTGATGAACTTCCCGATGTTGGCGATGGCGGCGGCCATTTCGGCGAAGGTCGGTTTCCTAGTGGCGTCGGTGACAAGGGATGTCTTCGGATAGTCGGTCTTGATCTTCTCGATGATGGGCTTGAGTGCCCGGAGGTCGTTCTGCTCATAGAGCTTCGCCGCATTAGCGTAGAGCTTCAGTGCCTCGGAATCGGCGACGCCGCGTTCGGCCCGGGATCGGGCGGCGGCGACTGCGTCCCTTTGCGCGGCGAACCACGGTGTGCTCCCGTAATCCGTCTCGATGTCGGCGATGGCCTTGGCGGCCTCGGTGAACTGCGTTTTGGCAAGCAGCTCCCGGGCTCCGGCGAACGCGGAGGCGGCCAGGCGCTCGCGATAGATGGCCACGGCTGGCGCGTCGGGGGCGCTGGCGAGCGCTTTCGTCGCAGTCTTGGGGTCCTGCCCCTCGGCGAGGAGGAAGACGCCTCGAATGAGGCTGGAGTGGGCATCCTGCTTGAGGCCAGCGAACCGCAGGGCGAGGCCGGCGCTCAACTCCGTGACGGACGGACGGAACTCCGTTCGCCCCCGCTTCAGGTGAACGGTGCCGCCCTTGACCTCGGTCACCGTGCCGCTGGCCTTGCCGACGACGAGGGTTCTGCCCTCCATCGTGCCCAATCCCCCGGCCACGGCTGCCCAGAACTCCTTCAGGAGCTTCGCCGCCTCGCGGTCGGCCGCGAGGTGCTTGGCGGCCGGCTTGTGCTCGGGCTTGGCCGCCAACTCGGCCAGGAGCTTCGCGGCGTCATCGTACTTCCGCTGCTTGAAGAGATCCCAGACCTTGTCGGACTCCTTCTCGTACGCCGCGATGGCCTTCTCGATGGCTTGCCGCTGCTCCGCCTCGATCTTCTCGCGGGCCGCCCCGATGGCCTCCTCCTCCGTCGCCATCAAGCCATCGATGCCGTCGATCTTCAGGTTGTGGGCTTCCGTCACCCGCTTGGCCGCCTCGTCGAGCTTCCCCGCGTCGCGCAGCTTCCGCGCCTCGTCGCGGATGGCGACCCATTTCGCCCACTCCGCCGGGTCGCGTGGAGCGGGTCCCGGGGGAACGTCCGTGGCAGGGACCTTCACGGCCGGCCCCCGGGTCGTGGGGCGCTTCGTCGTCGGTGCCGTGGGCGGAACAACGCGCTCGAGGCTGGCGCGGAGGTCGGCGATGGCCGTGCGGTTGGCCTTGTAGAAGTCCGTGCCGCTGCACTGGGCGTTCAGATGGCCGAGGTACGCTGCTGCCTTCTTGGCGTCGCCGCTGGCAGCGGCCGCGCGGGCCTTGTTCAGGAGATCGCGGGCCTTCCGCTCGAGCGGGTGTTCGGCAGATGCCGTCGCCGTGCCGAGGCCCCCACTGACCTGGACAGATGGCTGACTCAGCAGGTCGAGTACCAACCATGACCCAATTCCGAGTGCAGCGACCACGAGCGCGGCGCTGGCGCTCCATACCAGGAGCTTCCGCCGTCTGCCGGCTCCACGCCGCCCGGCGGCCGGGCCGGTGAGGGTGGACGCCGACATGTGGGCGACCTGCTCCGGTGAAAGGCTCTGGCTCGGGCCTTCGTGAAGCTGGCCGAGGGCGTTGAGGTCGTCGAGCAGGGCCTGGGCCGAGGCGCAGCGGGCCGCGGGATTCTCGCGGAGCAGGCGGTCGATGATGCGGCAGAAGCGGCGATCGACCCGGGGCGCCGCCGTGGCCAGCGGCGGAGGCGGCTCGTTCACCTGCTTGATGAGCACCTCGGAGAAGTTCCTGCCCTGGAACGGCGGGCGGCCAGCAAGCAGGTGGAAGAAGGTGGCCCCCAGCGAGTAGAGGTCGCTGCGGCCGTCGGCCTCCCGGGCCTTGGCCATCTCGGGCGACAGGTAGGCCGGGGTGCCGATGGCCACGCCGGCCTGGGTGACGGTGGTGCCGCCCTGGATCTGCCTGGCGAGGCCGAAGTCGGTGACCATGACCTTGCCACTGGCGTCTAGCATAAGGTTCGAGGGCTGGTGTCGCGGTGGATGATGCCGGCGTCGTGGGCGCAGGCGAGCGCGCTGCACACCTGCTTCATGTAGGCGAGCGCGCGCCCCTGGTCGAGGGGCCCGTCGCGCAGCAGGATGGCGTCGAGGGTCTCGCCGTCGACATACTCCATGGCGAAGTAGTGGTAGCCCTGGTCCTCGCCGACGTCGTGAGCCTGCACGATGTTGGCGTGCCTCAGCTTCGCCGCCGACCGCGCTTCGCGGTAGAAGCGCTGGACGAAGGCCGGGTCCTGGGCGAGGCGGCGGGGGAGGATCTTGAGGGCGACGAAACGCTCCATCGACACCTGGCGCGCCTTGAGCACCGTGCCCATGCCGCCTTTGCCAAGACGGCCGAGGATCTCGAAGCCTGCAAGCTGCTTCAGGACCTTGCCGCCCTTGGCGCCAGGCTTCGCGGCGCGACGCTGGATCTCCTCGAGCACCCGACCCTTGACGTCGGCGTCCTTGCGCTGCGCCTTGACGAAGTCGCCGATCTCCCGGGTCGTCACATCGCCCTGCCAGCGGTCGCGGCAGGCGTCGCATCGGCCGAAGTGAGCGGCGATCTCGGCACGTTGCTCGGGCGTTCGCTCGTCGAAGGTGCTCCTCGAAAGGAGACGTCCCACATCCCCACATCCCCACAGTCCACAGCCGCGTCCTCCTTCGTGGTCAGGCCGAGCCGAGGCGCTTCAGCATCCTCCTGAGCCCCTCTTTGGCTCTGTGCGGGCGGCCCTGAACCGTTGTCGGGGGCACGTCAAGATAGGCCGCCATCTGCTCGTAGCTCATGTCGTCGCTGAACTTCAGCATCAAGACCGCCCGCTGGTCCTCGGGCAGCCGCCCCATGGCGGCCTTGAGCAGGTCCGAGCGCTCGTGCTTCCCCGCCAGGGTGCCCGGGGTGAACTGGTCGCGTCCCAGGCGGTGAGAGACCTCGACGCTCGTGGCAAACTGGGCGAGCGAGATCTTGTCGGTGCGAGCCCTGAGCGTATCGACACAGGTGTTCACCGTGATCCGAGCCAACCAGGCCGCAAACCGGCCGTCCGAGGCGAGCTGGTCGAGACATTCGAAAGCCTTGACGAAGGCCTCCTGTACGGCGTCCCTGGCATCGGCGTCGGCAGCGAAATACGACCCCGCGATAGCCAGCATGGCCCCCTGGTGTCGGGCCACGAGCTCACCAAAGGCCTCCTGGTCATCGGCCTCGGCCTGAGCGACGAGCGTGGCATCATCGATAGCCGTCATCCCTGCCTCTAATCTCTGACGGATCCCGGCCTCGGGACCGTACGGCGATTTTCTGCGGAAATCTGGCTGGGATGTCCCGGTTGCTCCTTCAGAGACGATGGTACGGCGGCGACAGATGTGAGTCAAGGTCGGGGTTGACGCGAGTTGTGGCGGCACGGAGCCCAAGGGCTGAGCTGCGTCGAGCCTGTGCTGGTGGCGGGTGGCAGTTGTCCAACGACGCGCGGCCACCGCCACGTGGCCGCGCGCTTCTCCATTGAAATCCCGCTGTGCAGCGTGTACGCTGGGAGGGTCGCCTGATGCTGTGGTGACACGAACACACGAACGAGCGGGCAGCGGGCCTCTCTCTTCCCAGTACGATGAGGCCCGCCGTCGAAACGGGCACCCTGCTGGCAGGCTGGGGTGCCCGTCGCATGTTGTCGCGGGGCACTCCAGAACCAGCCATGGTGAGCTTCCCAGAGCAGGCAGCCGACAAAGCTCACCCCCATGGACAGAGCGGCTTGTCCGTGTGGCCATGTCGTCGCCCCAATGGACAGGCAGGTTCACTTAGGTAGCACGAAGTGCCAGCCGGCCACGGCTACGGGGTGCCCCCTCCCCGCCAATGGCTGTGGCCGTCATAGTGTACTGGGATCCCTGATGCCCCATAGTGCCGCCCCTCTTCCCCTTCCCGAGAAGAGGGGCGTCGCAGTAGATGATGTCCCCAGAGGTACACAACATGACAACACAACCATTGGCCAGATTCCGCGCAGGCCAGATCAGCTGCGCGATCTGGGAGAACGAGATCAACGTGAATGGCACCACGAAGACCGTGCTGAAGGGCTAGGTCCCATACTGCACCTCATTGTAGGGTTCAGAGCCAAACTGGCGCGGACGGAGCCGATC
>JADHXT010000140.1 GCA_016782825.1 Candidatus Brocadiia bacterium
AAGGCAATGAGCTTGCCGTCCGGGCTCCAGGCGGGGCCGGAGCACAGGGGCCAGCCGTTGGGGCTGATCTGCGTCTCCTTGCCCGTTGCGAGGTGGCGGGCGAAGAGCCTGTGGTTGCGGCGGAAGGCGATCCGCTTGCCATCGGGCGCCCATTCCGCCTGGTCGCCATCGCAGACTTGTTCCGCCTTCGCGCCGTCGAGTGGCATGCGCCACACGGCAACCGTGCCGCCACGGGTGGAGTTGAACAGGATTTCCTTCCCGGCGGGGCTGAAGACGGGATCCACATCGTGGCCGAGGCCCTTGTCGTGTGTCAATTGGCGCAGCCCTGACCCGTCCGCCTGCACCAGCCAGATCCGCCATGGGCCGGAACGATTGCTGGAGAAGACGATTCGTCCCTTGCGCTTGGCCGAGGCAGGCGGCGGCGCGGCCGTGGCGCCCCCGAGGCACAGGCTCAGCAGCAGCGTGGCTCCCGCTGTCGCACGTCCAATCGCCTGCTTCATCATGATGAGCGTGTGCCTCAGAGCGTCGGCGGCCATGCCGCGGGCAAGATGCGTGCTATCGTACCCGGCGCGGGACAGGTTTTCAAGAGCGGCCTTGACGTTCACGCGGGCAATGGCCTACACTACCGGGCAAAGGAGCTTGAGGCCATGACACGACCACGGCATCCCGCCACAGCGCGGCGGCGGTTCGCCGCGGGGACGAGCGTTCTCTTGATCGCGGCAGCGGCCTCCGTTGCGGCGGCCGCGGGGCAGCAGCCGGTCCCGCACATTCCTTTGATGACGGGCTGGAAGGTGAAGCCGGCGCCGGCCCTCAAGGGGCCGGTTGAGGGGTTCTTTCGTCCCGACTTCGACGACTCGGCGTGGGCCACGGCAGATATCAAGGTGGGCGAGCCGCCGTACAAGGCAAGATTCGTCCTCTACCGCCGGTGGGTGCAGGTGCCGGTGAGCTGGAAGAGGAAGCCGGTCAGCATCGCGTTCGGCGCGGTGGACGACGACGCCGTCGTCTACGTGAACGGGCGCAAGGTCGGGCGGCACATGGGATGGGACCAAGCATTCGCCCTGGACGTGACGAAGGTGGTGAAGTGCGGCGCCAGGAACCTGGTGGCCGTGCTGGCCGACAACAGCGGCGGCGGCGCCAGCGGCATCTGGAAGCCCGTCTCGTTCGTCCTGGCGGGAGAGCTGGAGCGCATCGAGGCCGCCGGGGAAGCGGCGGCGCGCGCCAAGCAGGCCACCGTGCGGAACGAGTTCAAGCGCGTCCCCTGCCAGATCGTCTACGAGACCCACCGCGAGGGCAACTGGGAGCTGTTTCTCGTGAACGCCGACGGCTCGCACCCCGTCAATCTCACCCGCACACCCGACGTGGACGAGCTGTACCCCCACGTCTCGCCCGACGGCACGAAGGTCTGCTTCGTCGTGGACAAGGGGAAGGGCAAGGACAAGGTGCGCAGCGTGTACTACATGCACATGGACGGCACCGGGCGCATCCTGGTGGCCCGCCACGCGCGCCAGGCCTGCTGGGGCCTCGATGGCGGCACCATCGCCTACCTCAAGGGCGAGTTTGACCGCTTCCGCTACACCGACTTCGCCACCAGGGGCATCTTCTTCTACAACCTGAAGAGCGGCGAGCACCGCCAGCACCCGAACAAGGAAATCAAGCACCTCTACAACCTCTGCACCGTCCCCGGCGGCAAGTGGTTCGTGGCCACCGTGCACGGCGGCATGGGCTTCAAGCACGCCATCCTCGCCATCGAGGCCGACGGCCCGAAGGTGTTCAACCTCGGCATCGGCGGCTGCCGCCCCGACGTCAGCCCGGACGGCAAGCAAATCGCCTGGGGGGTCAGCGACTGGGCGCTCCGCGTGGGCGAGCTGGATTTCTCCTCCCCTCAGCCCAGGGTCATCCATCAGCGCAATATCGTCACGAGCAAGAAGCCGATGAAGATCTACCATCTCGACTGGTCGCCCGACGGAAGACACATCGCCTTCAGCCGCGGGCCCACCGGCAAAACCCTCGGCCATGCCTGCGAGATCGTCGGCATCCCCGCCAAGGGATGGAACATCTGCGTCGCCGATGCCACCCAGACCAACCACTGGGCGCCCATCACCTCCGACGGCCTGTGCAACAAGGAGCCCGACTGGGTGCCCGCGAGGCAGGAGCCCCGCCCGTGAAGCTCCTGCTCCTGGCCCTCGCGCTGTCGCTGTTGTTGTGCGCAAGCTGCGGCAAGGACGAGGCGCCGGATACCGCGTCGCGCGCCGCACCGAAAACGATCGCGACGAAGAGCGGCATCGACATGGTCCGCATCCCCGGCGGATGGTTCCTCATGGGCAGCCGCACCGGCGAGCCCGACGAGGCCCCCGTCCACAAGGTCTGGGTGGACCCGTTTCTCATGGACCGCACCGAGGTCACCCAGGCCGCCTTCCGCAGGCTTCAGTTCCCCGACCCGTCGGTCAACAAGAACCCGCAGTGCCCCGTGGAGATGGTGAGCATCGGCCAAGCCGCGCGCTTCTGCAACGAGCGCTCCGAAGCCGAGGGCCTCGAGCCCTGCTACGATCTGGACTCCGACCCGCCAAAGTGCAACTTCCAGGCCAGCGGCTACCGCCTCCCCACCGAGGCCGAGTGGGAATATGCCTGCCGCGCGGGGAGCACGACGCGGTACTCCTTCGGCCGCGACACCCACCTGCTGTCGGACCATGCCTGGTTCGCCGACAACGCCGCCAGGAAGAGCCATCCCGTCGGCACCCGGCGGCCCAATCCCTGGGGCCTCGTGGACATGCACGGCAACGTGGCCGAGTGGTGCAACGACCTCTACGGCGCCCACTACTACGCCAGCAGCCCGGCCCGGAACCCCCGCGGCCCGGCCCGTGGGCAGTTCTACGTCCTCCGCGGCGGCGGATGGAAGTCCAGCGCCGACCTGTGCTGCTCCGCCTACCGCGTCGAGGGCAACCCCGGCCTCGGCGACGCCTGCTTCGCACAGGACGAGACCGGCTTCCGCTGCGTCCGCAAGGCGCCCGACGACCTGGCGAATCTCGGCGGCTCCCGCGAGGCACCACCCGCGCCCACCGGCCTCGTCTACGACAAGCTCTACCTTCAGCACGACACCGGCCCCGGCTTCCCCGAGCGGCCCCAGCGCCTCACCGCCATCGTCACGCGACTCCGGCAGCGAGGGCTCATGGGCCGCCTGACGGCCATCCGCCCCTCGGCACACGCGGCCCAATGGATCGCCACCATCCACGACCCGGCGTACGTCCAGCGAGTCCAGCGGAGCTGCCAGCAGGGCGCCGCCAGGCTCGACACGCCCGACGTGCCGGTGTGCCCCCGCTCCTACGCCGTCGCCGTCGCGGCCGTCCAGGGCGTCCTGTCCGCCGTGGACGCCGTAGTGGCGGGCAAAGTGCGCAACGCCTTCTGCGCCGTGCGCCCGCCAGGCCACCACGCCTTGAGAAGCCGCGCGATGGGCTTCTGCATCTTCAACAACGTCGCCATCGCCGCCCGCTACGCCCAGCGAGAGCACAAGCTCCCCAAGGTGCTCATCGTGGACTGGGATGTCCACCACGGCAACGGCACCCAGGCTGCCTTCTACGACGACCCGTCGGTGTTCTACTTCGGCATCCATCGCGCGCCCTTCTATCCCGGCACGGGCGCCGCCACCGAGCGCGGCAAGGGCAAGGGCCTCGGCACGACCCTCAACGTGCCCGTAGCGGCCGGCTCGGGCGACGCCGTCTTCGTCCGCGCCTTCGAGGAGAAGCTGCTGCCGGCCGCCATCGCCTTCCAGCCCGACTTCGTGCTCATCTCCGCCGGCTTCGACGCCCACAAGAGCGACCCTCTCGGCGGCTGCGCCCTCACCGCGGCCGGCTACGCCCGGCTCACCCGCATCGTCAAGGCCATCGCCGAGCGCTGCTGCAAAGGGCGCCTCGTCTCCGTCCTCGAAGGCGGCTACAACCTCGATGCACTGGCCGATTCGGTCGAGGCACACCTGCGCGCGCTGATGGAGTAGGGGACCCGACCGCCGCATGCTCTTCCACACCTGGACCTTCGCCGCCTTCTTCCTCGTCGCCTATCCGGCGTACCTCGCCCTCAAGGGCACCCGCCTCAGGCTCCCCTGGCTCCTCCTGTGCTCCTACGTCTTCTACGGCTGGTGGAACTACCGCTACCTGCTTCTCATCGCCTTCACCACCAGCGTGGACTACCTCGTCGTCCTCGGCATGGCCCGGAGCCGCAGGAAGAAGCCGTGGCTGTGCGCCAGCCTCCTCGCCAACCTCTCCGTGCTTGGCTTCTTCAAGTACGGCGACTTCGTGGTGAACTCGCTGAACGCCCTGCTGGCCTGGCTCGGCGCGCCGTACGCCATCGCTTCGCCAGGCACCCTGCTGCCCGCCGGGTTCCCGTATCTCCTGCCCGTGGGAATTTCGTTCTTCGTCTTCCAGTCCATGAGCTACACGATTGATTTCTATCGGGGCCGCATCGAGCAGGAGCCGAGCTTCGTCCGCTACGCCACGTTCGTCTCGCTCTTTCCCCAGCTCGTGGCCGGGCCGATCGAGCGCGCCAGCCACCTGCTGCCGCAACTGCGCCGCACCCCGCGCGTCACCGCCGCCGACGCCGCCGACGGCCTCTCTCTCTTCGTCGTCGGCCTCTTCAAGAAGCTCGTCCTGGCCGACACCCTGGCCCTCTACGTGGACAAGGTCTACGCCGTGCCCGGCCAGCACCAGGCCCCCGCGCTGCTCCTCGCCACGTTGGCCTTCGCCTGGCAAATCTACTTCGACTTCAGCGGCTACACGGACATGGCCCGCGGCGTGGGCCGCCTGCTGGGCATCCGTCTGATGCTGAACTTCCGCAACCCCTACCTCGCCACGAGCCTGAGCGACTTCTGGCGCCGCTGGCACATCAGCCTCTCCACCTGGTTCCGCGATTACGTCTACATCCCGCTCGGCGGCAACCGCAAGGGACCGGCCCGCACCTACGCGAACATGGTGCTCACCATGCTCGTCTCGGGCCTCTGGCACGGCGCGGCGTGGCACTTCGTCGCCTGGGGCGGCATCCACGCCGCGGGCCGCGTCGTCACCCGCAGGCTCGAGGGCACAGCCTTCTACCGCGAGCGCCTCCCGCGGTGCGTCAAGCAGGCCCTCGTCTTCGCCTTCGTTTCCTTCGCCTGGATCTTCTTCCGCGCGCACACCCTGGCCGACGCCTGGCTCATTGTCACCCGCATCCTCGCCGGCAGCCTCGCCGACCCGGCCTGCCCGCTCCTGGCCCTGGGCCTCGTGGCGGCGGTGTGGGCATACCAGTTCCTCTACGAATCCAGGCTCAGGCGCCTCCTCGAGCCGGCGCCCGTCCGCATCGCCTTCGTCATCGGGATGATCCTGTACATCGCCATCGTCCCCACGTCGGGGGCCAAGCCCTTCATCTACTTCCAGTTCTGAGCATCTGCCATGCCCGCGCAGCCGACCGCAGCCCCCACGCACAAGCCCGACGCCGGCGAGGCCCCCTTCGCGGCCAACGCCATCCGCCTCTCGCCCCGCGAGTGGCTCGTCGTCCTCGCCATCGTCGCGCCGCTCATGGGCCTCGTGCCCATCCTCTGGGAGCGCGCGGAGACCTTTGCGCCGGGCGACAACTGCCGCATCCCCTTCGAGCTGAGCTCCGACTACTGGGTCTTCACGCGCATGGCCCGCCGCGCCGCCGCTCGGGACCAGACGCTCCTCCTCGGCGATTCCGTCTTCTGGGGACGCTACGTGACCCGCGATCGAACGCTCGCTGCCCAACTCAACAGGCTCTGCGGCAAGGCCCGCTTCGCCAACCTGGGCGTGAACGGCATGCACCCGGCGGCCCTGGCCGGCCTCCTCGAGCACTACGGCAAGGCCATCGCGCGCCGCCGAGTGCTCCTCCACTTCAACCTCCTCTGGATGAGCTCCGAGCGCCACGACCTGCGGCAGAAAAAGGAGTTCCGCTTCAACCACCCGGCCCTCGTCCCCCAGTTCGTCCCGCACATCCCCTGCTACCGAGCGTCCTGTGCCGACCGCATCGGCCTCGTCATCGAGCGCAATCTGCCCTTCGCCGCCTGGACCCGCCACCTCCGCGTCGCCTGCTTCGCTGAGACCGACGTCCCAACCTGGACGCTCGACCACCCCTACGCCAACCCCCTCCGCCAGATATCCCTGGCCGTCCCCGCCGCGGCCCCGCGCCCGCTCGACGACCAGCGCCCCTGGACGGCCCGCGGCATCGCCAGGCAGAACTTCCCGTGGGTCCCGCTCGACTCCTCCCTCCAGTGGCGCCTCCTCCACCGGTGCATCGCCACCCTCCAGCGGCGCGGCAACCGCGTCTTCGTGCTCGTCGGCCCCTTCAACGAGCACCTGCTCGCGCCCTCAAGCCTCGCGGCCTACCGCGACAGAAAACGCCGCGTCGTCGCCTGGCTCCAGCAGCACAACATCCCTCACCTGGCCCCGCCCCCGCTGCCGAGCCGCCTCTACGCCGACGCCAGCCACCCCGTGGCCGAAGGCTACGTTGCGCTGGCCCGGCAACTCCTCCACGACGACGCCTTCGCCCGCTTCACTGGCGACAGGGCTCGCGTCACCGCGCCCCGTCCTCGCTGAAGCGCAGAGAGTAGAGATCGGCGTCTCGGAGCACGAACCGAAGACGAACGGGCTTGCCAGCCAGTCTGCCTACGTCGGCTCCTGCTCTCCACGTTACAGAGGAGTCGATGCGGTCACCGATGACCTCCGGGCAGTCGGCCAGTGCGAACCCGGGGATGGGCTTTCCGTCGGGTGCCTGGACCTCAACTTGCAGCCCACCCGCAGCGGAGGTCGAGTAGTTGAGAAGCAGCCGCGAGCCCGAGAACGTCAACACCTTGGTAACCATCTCGCCGCCGGAATACGGGCCGTAGACCGAGACGAACCCGTCGGGCCGCATCGTATACCGGCGAACGTGGATCGTCGGGTAGCCGGCGTTGTGCTTCACGTACAGTGAAAGTTCGGACTCACCGGTCTGCACGATCCCTTGGGCCGCGTAGTTCGCTCGCGAGGTCCAGTTGCGCAGATCGAGGCCTGGGCGAATGAACGCTTCCAGGAAGGTGCGGTTGAGTTCGGCTCCGCCTCGCGTGGACACGAGCAGGATGTCAGTGCAGTCGTTGGCGTAGTTCCACTGAGCGGGCGTGCCGATCCGCTTGGCTTCGTCCTCTGTCACGACTCGACGGCCAGGAAGGAACCGTGTGGGTAGCCCCAGGTAGATGTGGGGTGCGCGGACGTACGGGTGGATCTGGTTGGTGTAGAGATGCTGGCGAGGCTTGCCGTCGAGTTCGAGATCGACCGGCTCATCCCAGCTCACGAAGTCCTTTGACGTGGTTCGAGCGATCCAGCGCTTGCCCTGGCGGAACACGCGGAAGTAGCACACGTATCGCTTCTCGCCCTCGGACCAGAAGGCGTTGTTCTGCGAATCGAAAGCTCCCTTGGTGATGACCGGCTGGTCCTGCATCTGCTGCCAGCGCAGCCCGTCGGGAGACACGAACGCGAGCAGCCCGGGTTTGCCAGTGCCCCCAAGTGCCTTGTATCGCTGTTCACGCGGCGCCGCAGGATTCGTGTCGATGAACGGCGCGAGGTTGTGACACCCGCGACTGCGCGCCAGGACCACGTTGTTCTCCTTGGTGCCCCGGGCCTCGTAGAGGCCGAGCTTCGGCTTCGTCCAGTGGATCCCATCCCTGCTCTCCGCGACGCAGGTGACCTCGACGTCCAGCGTGTGCCGGGCCTCGGGCATCCCGCGGTAGTAGAACCGCAGGACGTCGCCGTCTCGGAGGATCGTCTCGTAGCCGCTGTAAAGGCCCTCCCATGGTTGGTCGAACTTCAGCACGACTTCACGCGGCTGAGGAGCATGGAGAACCAGCCTGGCCTTGTCCAGGCGCCCGATCAGATGGTCGTCCACAAAGAGTTCCCGGCGGGAGCCGATCTCAATCGGCCCGGCCGCCTCGGCGACAGCGGCGATCAGCACAGCAGCCACTGCGACAAGTGGTCGCGGGGACAACATAGGAGGACTCCCTTACTCCAAGAGGCACACGCCGTGGAACAGGCGAAGGGCTGTCTGCCAACATAGCGCTGGAACCACCGGTACTCTGCCACGCATCAGGTGTCAAGTGGCCAGATGGTGTGGAAGCGGCTCCCCAAGGGATAGGAGCCGCTTCGCGAATCACCGATCCAATGGTTCCTGTGGGTTCCGAGTATTCTTGCCACCTTTTTCCATAAATTCTTGCCACTTCTCCGGTCGGTCTGAAGTGTAGCTGAAGGCGGTGCGCGGTTCAAGTGGGTGACTCTCCTTTC
>JADHXT010000141.1 GCA_016782825.1 Candidatus Brocadiia bacterium
AGTAGATCGCGAAGTGCCTGGCGCCCACAGGCTTGAATGTGACGAGATAGTGGCGCTCGTCCAGGGGGTAGGGGTACTGGAACTGGTCGCCGCTCTGGCCGTAGGAATCCACATGCACGGGCTTGGTCTCGCGGACGGGGGCGATGAGTTGGGCTCCGTCGGCCTCCTCACGGCCGCGCCGGGGGTCGAGGATGCCCAGCCAGCCTTTCTGCCGCGAGTGGTGGCCGCTGAACACACACACGATCTTCTGCGAGCCGGCGATGCCGCGCGCGTGGAGGATGGTGGTGGGGAACCACGAGTTGTTGCCATAAAGGGACTGCTGGTTCGTGCCGTCGGGGTTCATCTGGAAGAGGGCTTGGGGGTAGATCTGCCCGCGGTCGGAGTAGTCCCAGCGGGTGTAGATCACGCGGCCATCGGCGGTCACGGTCGGGGAGTTGGTGTGCACCTGGTCGAAGGACAGGCGGCGGAGGTAGCGGCCATCGCCATCGCAGGTGTACAGGTTGCTCACCTCGGTCCACCAGCAGTCCACGGTCTGCACGCAGCGGCTGGAGTTGAAGACGATGTGGCCGTTGGGCAGGTAGCAGCCTTCGTAGTCGGCCATGCCCAGGCCACGGGTGATCTGGCGGGTCTTGCCGGTGGCGAGGTGGTATTCGTAGAGGTGGTAGTCGTCCTTGTTGAGGTCTTTCTTGTGGGCGTAGAGCACGCGGGTGGCGTCGAAGGACACGTCGGGGTCGCGGATCACGCCGCCCTTGTCGTCGACGAGGGTCGCCACCTTGCCCGTGAGGCCGGCCGAGAGGTCGAGCACGCAGAGCGCGGTGCCGGGGCGGAAGTGCCGCTCGGCCTGGGCGTCGCTCTGCCCTTCGGTGTAGGCGTAGTGCGAGCCGCCCAGGTCATAGTGCTTGGTGAATACGATGCGGTTCATCGTCTCGCGGTAGGGGGCGAAGCGGGCCTGGCGGCGCCGCTCGCAGGCCTCCAGGTAGAGCGTCAGCCGCCGGGCGTCGTTGGCCGGAGCATCCTTCAGGTCGAGAGCCGCAAGCTCGGCACGAAGCGCCCTGCCCGAGTCGCCGAGCGACTCGACCACGCGGGCGATGGCGCCTTTGTCCCTGCCGACGCCGTCCTGGGCGACCCAGTCGGCGGCGACCTCGATGGCCTGCCGGTCGCCGGGGAAGTCGCGCAGCATGCGCTCCACGATGGCCCGGGGGTTGCCGCCAAGCTGGGTGGCGAGTGTCTCACGCCACGAGCCGCTCTTCGAGTACTTCACAGCCTCGCGGCCCCACACCTCCACCTCCATGATCGCGCACCAGCCCGGAGGGTTCGGCAGCCGCAGGTCGCGGAGGGTGACGCTGGCGGTCACCTTGCGAGGGAAGGTGAACACCTGCTTCTCGCCGCTCGGCTTGAAGTCCACCCACTGCTTCGTCCCGTCGCTGAAGACGATGTTGGCGCCGCCGAAGAACTTGTCGTGCGGCACGTCGGCACGCAGCACCACGGCCACCCGCGCCACTTCCACCGGGCGGCCCATCTCCACCTTCCACCACAGGCCGTTCTTCTGGTCGGGGCCCCACGACTGGAAGGGCCACTGGCCGTGTCCCTTGTTCTTCGTAGCGCCGTCGATGGCGTTGCGGGCGGCGAAGACGGGATCGCGGCGGCACACGTTGTTGGTCTTCGCGTGAGGAAAGGCCGCCACGTTCTGAAGTGTGTCGTAGGGATTGAGGGCCAGGTTGCGGTCGGCCAGCAGGTCGCGGGCCTGGGCCGGCCGAGCGGTGATGTCGCGGCGCTTGGGCTCGAGGGGGCCGAAGGCCCGCGCCTCGCGCCCGAAAGGCACGGGGAACTCGAAGCGCCCCTTCGGGCAATACACGAGCACCTCGGGCATGGAACGGTCGAGGCGGACGAACATGAGCTTCGGCCCGTCGATGCGCACCACGTCGCCCGGCTGGTAGGGGCGGAGCTCCGCCATCCGCGCCGTCCCACCAGGTCCCCTGGACGCGGCGCGCGCCACGCTCTTCCCCGATGCGTCGAGTATCTGGATGGCGATCGTATCGGCAGGAGGCGTGCCAGCCGCCGCGAAGGACAGCCATTGGCACGCACACAGCAGCAAGCAGGTTGCAGTTCTCATGTAGGGTCCAGACCAGACGTTGTGGTGTAGATGTGCTTCTCCTCTATTCTCCCTGATATGCACCGTGGGTGCAAGATGGAGACGGGCGCGGCCAGCAGGGAAGCTACCGTGCTGCGATGTCGTAGGCATAGAGGAAATCGCTGTGGCGGATGTAGAGCCGCCCGCCACACACCACGGGGTGCGCCCACGTGGGGCCTTTGCCGCCGCGCGGGATCTCGAACTCGCTCACCACGTCGAGCTTCGCGGTGTTTGGCCGCAGCAGGCGCATGCCGCGGCGCTCGTCGAGAGCGTAGATTCGCCCGTCGGCATAGGTGAGCGCCCCCTTGGTGGGCGTGCGGACGCGGAAGGTGGTCTTGCCGCTCTCCCACTCGGCGCAGGTGAAGCCCCACTTGTACTTGCCGTGGGAGTAGGTGTAGAGGTGCCCGCCGTGGAGGATGAGGCCGCCGTGGTGGTTGTCCAGATCGGGATTGCGCCACACCACGTCCACCGCGCACGCCTGCCCCTGGACGTTGAGCTTCAGCCGCACGGCGCCCACGCGGTGTCCCGTGCTGAACAGCACGTGCCCCTCGTGGAAGAGCGGCATCATGATGTTCTCGTCATACGGCGTCTTGTGCTTGATCTGCCACAGCAGCTTGCCGTCCGCGGCCCGCACGCCGACGAGCGATTGCGCCGTCGCCACCACGATCTGCCGCAGGCCGCCGTGCTCGACCAGGATCGCCGAGCCGTAGCCCGCCTTGTGCCTTGTCTCGGCGCAGACCCACACGGTCTTGCCCGTACGCTTGTCGAGAGCCACGATGCCCGCCTCCTCGCCGCCTGGACAGACGATCACGCGGTCGCCATCGATGAGCGGCGATTCGCCGAAGGCCCACTTGAGTTGCCGGGCACCGAAGCGCTCGGCCGTGTCAACGCCCCACACCTTCCGTCCCGTCTTCGCCTCGAGACACACCAGATGGCCCAGCGGGCTCTTGTGGTAGAGGTGGCCACCGTCGAGGGTGGGTGTGCTGCGGCTGCCCGGGTGCTCGCGGGTCCACGCGGGGCCGTTGGCGAAGGTCCACGCCGGCTTGCCATGCAGATCGAGCGCGGTGATCACCGTATTCTTGCCCACGTTGCCCGTGGTGAAGATGAGGCCGTGCGCGATGGCCACGGAGGCAAAGCCGTGGCCGATGCCCTTGGCGGTCCAGAGCCGCGTGGGGCCGCCCTCGGGCCACTGCTCGAGCAGGCCAGTTTCGGTGGACATGTTGTCGCGCCGCGGGCCGTGGAATTGGGGCCACTCAGCGGCACCAGAGCGCGCCCACGCCAGCACCGCGCCCAGAAGCAAGGCCACGCGAAGTCCTGCCACGTTCGCATTCCTCCTGCCCGGCTTGCCTCCCGCGTTCCGGCCCATTCTCTCAGAACCCCCGTTGCCGTTCAAGCTCCCGCCTGTCCACCGCGGAGGATGAGGTGGTTGAGACACTCCTGGCGTGCGCTTCTGATCCACCGTTCTGCGAACGAACTCGCATTCACGATGCTCACCATGGCCCGCATGGCCTCCCGACCCATGGCCAGGGCCGCATCCACCAGCGACCGACGCTCGTCATCCGTGAACCGAATCTAGCCGGGCACCGACGAGTTCCCTATGCAGCAACCGTGCCACCGTGGCAATGAAAGGTTTGAGACGCGGATGAGTTTTCGTACCCTTCGCGGAGACGCCGCCTGCAGCCGGTCTTCGCCACGGGCGCCGGCACACGGTGCTCAGTTGCGCGCGTGACCCGCGTGTTGCGCCACCTTGGCTTCGTCCAACTCGACGCCGAAGCCCGGCCCGTCGGGCACGGGCAGACAGCCGTCGTCGAGCGGCAGGGCCAGCGCCGCGTTGCCGGGCGAGGCGAGCAGATTGTCGTGGAGCCCGAGCTCGGTGAACTCCACGGCATCGGTCACGAGCATGGTGGATGCGGCCAGGTGGAGCTTGGCGGCGATCTTCACGCCCAGGCCGAAGCCGGTGCCGAGGACGCACCCCAGCCCCGCGGCTTCGGCGAGGGCCGCGATCTTCTTGGCACCATAGAGCCCCCCCGCCTTGGCGATCTTGATGTTGAGCACGTCGGCCGCGCCGTGTCGGATGATCTGCATGGCATCGTGGATCGTGTAGCAGCTCTCGTCCGCCTCGATGAGGGTGTCCACCGCGCTTCGCACGGCGGCCATGCCCTGGAGGTCCCACGCGGGAACGGGCTGCTCGAGCAGCTCGAGGCCCACGTGGTGCTTCTCGGCCAGGCGGCACAGGCGAATGGCCTCCTTGGGCGTGTAGCCCTGGTTGGCGTCGGCCCGTAGCGACACGTCTGGCCCCACGGCCTCGCGGATGGCGCGCAGCCTCTCGACGTCTTCCTGCGGATAGGCGCCGATCTTCGGCTTGAACGCGCGCACGCCCTTGTCCATGTAGGCCAGGCAGGCCTTGGCCATGTCCGCTGGCGCGCCGCCGGCGACCTCGATGGCCACGGGGATGCGCTTTCTGTGCGAGCCGCCGATGAGCTGGCTCACCGGCACTCCCAGGGTCCTGCCCATCAGGTCGTGGAGCGCCAGGTCGATGCCCGACTTCGCACAGGAGCTGCCCCGGTAGTCGATGCGGTGCATGGCATACTCGCGGTCGAACGGGTCGAGGCCCACGATCTGGGGTCCCAGGTAGTCGTCGATCGCGGCCTGCACCTCTTCGAGGGTCTGGCCGAAGAATCCGATGTCCACCGGCGCCTCGCCGATGCCCGCGGTGCCCTGATCGGTGTCGATGCGCACGAGCAGGTACTCGAGGATCGTGGACGGACGCTTCGGCGACAGCCGGCTCAGGCGGCCCCATTCGCGCTTTGTGCCCGCGTTGTCGGACGCATAGGAGCGCGGGGGGATGGGCAGGCGCACGGCCGTGGTGGACACGCGAGTGATCTTCATTCGTGCTTCCTCGACAGGCCGGTCAGCTCGGTTCGGCCAGCAGCTCGTGAGCGTGCTCCAGGAACGCGGCGAGCAGGGCCACGGTGGCCTCGATATCGTCCGCATGGCAGAGCTGCACCGTGGAGTGCATGTATCGCACCGGCGCGCCCACGGTGGTGGCCAGCGCGCCGGCTCGAGAGCGTTGGATGGCCGAAGCGTCGGTGCCTCCGCCGATGTTGCGTTGGAACGGGATCCCGTTGCGCTCGCAGAGGTCGAAGAGGAACCGTACGAGCCGCCGGTCGCCGATCGTCAGCCCGTCCATGATGTAGATGCCCGTGCCTTTGCCGAAGGCGCACGTCTTCTGGTGCTCGCCGGCAAAGGGTCCCCAGCACAGGCTGCCGTCGATGGCGAGCCCGATGTCCGCCTCGATGGCGTATGCGGCGGTGCGCATGCCCCGCACGCCCACCTCCTCCTGCACCGAGCTCACCGCATAGGCATCGACCACCGTCGGCCCGACCCGCCTCATGGCCTCCAGAAGACAGTACGTCCCGATGCGGTCATCGAAGTTCCTGCCCACGTAGACCTTCTCGTTCAGTTGCTCGACGCCCGCATCGAAGGTGATGGTGTCGCCCACCTCCACCTGCTCGCACAGGACGTCGCGCGGCAGGCCCGTGTCGATGTAGGCATCTTCGAGGGAGGTGACCTTGTCCTTGCTGCCGGCTCGCGAGTCTGGCGCCACGACGCCGCCCACCCGCTGGCGGCCGTGGATCACCACGCGCTGCGACACGATGGCCTGCGGCACGAGCCCACCCATGGGCTGGAAGCGGATGAAGCCGTTCGAGTCGATGTGCTTCACCATCATGCCGATTTCGTCCACGTGGGCCGCCACCACGGCTCGGAGGGGCCGCGTGCCGTCGGCGGGGGGCTTGGCCGATCTCTTCACGCCGATGACGTTGCCCATTCGGTCGCGGCGCACCTCGTCGCAGCACGCCTCCAACACGTCCATCACCACGGCCTGCGCCTCGTCTTCGTAGCCCGGCACGCCGGGGGTGTTGCACACACGTTCGAGCAGCGGCTGGTCCATCGACGGCCTCCTTGCATTGGGGTTGATGCGTTTCTGAGCGACAACCTTACCGCACGGTGGCGAGGGGCGCAACCACGGATGGCGCAGCGGGGATGTGCGGGAGCGCACGTCCCCCCTTGGACGCGGACGGGCTGTAGTGATAGGACGCCACGGATCCATTCCGTTTTCCGTCTCTCTCGCCGTCCGCCGTTTGGCGGAACGAACCCCGTGGCTCGTGCAGCGGATGTCCCCATCGCGAGTTCTCGATCACGCGATTCGCGGGCGTCTGTGAGGCCCCAGCCTTACTTCCGCTTCCTCATCTGTGGACTGGATTCGGCCAGGTACCTTCGACCTGACGATCTTGTACTGCACTCGCAGATACTCCATCTGAAGCACGGGGTACTTATGCAGTAGGCGTGCCACCGTGGCAATGAGCGGAAGGCTGGCCCAACTGAAGCGTCGCCCGACGGGGATTCTCCCCTGCGGTCCTCGGGAATGGAGAACCATAGAGGATACTGAATTCGCCGTCGGATGCAAGGTTTGAGACGCGGATGGGTTTTCGGACCGTACGCGCACACGTCCGGCCAAGAAACCCTCGCCGTGTCACTCGATTCGATGTCGTCATGGAAACGGGCTTCTCTTGCAGTTGTACGTGCGACGGGCGATGGCGCTGTCTAGGGATTCCGGGCACACCGTACTTGATCACTCCTGTCCCCACGCGCGGTGTTGACTGCTGTGTCTGGAGTGCAGGCTACCATTGAGGCGCGAGGGAGTCAAGAGCGTGCCCCCGACGGGGACTCGCACGGCTGCCTGCTTGCGGCCGAAGCCCTGTCATGCTATGAGTCGGGGGCTCCGTCGGCAATGCGAAGCAGACATGGAAGGAGACTGCGATGGTGAGGCGCAATGATCCACGGAAGCCCCTGTTGCATCGGGGGCCTATTCTGCCAATGGTCGCCCTGTGGTGCTGCTTGCTCGCCGAGCAGGGGCGACCGCAGCCGGCACCCCGCTTAGGGAGAGGTACGGACGCCATGGATGATGGGGCCGAGATCACACTGGGCATCGGGGGCACCGGCGGGGTGTATTTCCTCGCGTCCCCGGGCAAGCTGATCGTTGATGTGGAGAAGCGCGACCGGCACGTCCGGCGCCGGCGGACGGACCTGCGCGCCATCCTCTTCGGGCCGGACAGGCAGGTGCTCCAGGAGGTGACGATCCCGGACGACGGCCGGCCCCCGGGCAGCGGCGCCGGACCCGCCAGGCGCGTGCGCCTGTCAGCGGACGTGGCGCGCAAGGGAGTCTACGGCCTGAACATTACCGTATCGCAGGATCGCTATGGCCAGGAAATCATCTGGGGCTTCCGGACCAACTGCCCGCACTACCTGATCGAGACGTCGCGCGGGCACAAGGACGAGCGTCACATGGAGCCCATCGTGCTGCTCAGGCCGGATCGCGAGGGCGACGTCTGCTTCCTGCCGCGGCAAGGAGCGTTTGCCGTGGAGGTGACCGGCCTCCCGCGCAGCGGGGACCCGCTCTCGATGTACGACGCGAAAGGAGAGCTGATCGAGACGCTGAAGGTAACGGCAGAGGGCAAGGCGTCGCACAAGTTCCCGGCCGGCGTGCATCGGGATGCAACGCCTTGGCGGCTGCACCTGCCGGTCCACCAGGCGACCGTCCACATCGACGGGGTGACCCGCTGGGAGCGCGACGACCCGTGGGCCGATTTCTGCTACTGGACGCCCGACCCCCGGTCCTTCTTCGCTTTCCACGCACACCGGTGGTTGCTCACTCCCTACAGCCGGACCGTCTACGGGCAACCTGGCCAGGAGCTGGAGATTCCTTTCCATGTCCACAACAACGCGCTGCGGAGCAAGACGGTGGAGCTGGCACTCGAGTTCCCCGCGGGTGCGGAGTGGCCTGGCCGGGTCTCGGCGGCCCGCGTCGAAGTGGGCGCGAGGCGGTCGGCCGAGGTGTTCCTGAACGTCACCGTGCCGGCCGAGGGCAGCACGCACGTCTGTCATCTGCGGGCCACACCCGCCGACGCCCCGGACTTCTCGACGTACTCGACGCTCGTGGTGAAGCGCGGCGTGGCGCCGGCGACCGCGAAGCTGGACATGCCGATCGTCCTCAAGCCATACCGACACGAGAACGAGCAGTTCGGCCACTTGCCCGACTACCCGGTTTACAGCCAGGTCTACTTCGACATGGAGAACCGGCCCT
>JADHXT010000142.1 GCA_016782825.1 Candidatus Brocadiia bacterium
TCCGGGGCCGGGCCTGCCCGCCCCGTTGGCACAGCCCCGTCGCTCTCCCTGGTAGACCCAGGGGCAGCTTCGTCGTCCTGTGACAGATGCAGGGTCTCCAGGCCCTGCTCAAGCAGACAGTTGGGGCACAGGCTCTCGGGAGCATCTGCCGGCAGTTCCGCTCCGCAGTGGGGACATCGACCCGGCTGAGCCATGACAGAACCTCTCTGTGCTGAGGTTCCCTTCACTCTTTGCTTACGCAGGCGACCCGAGAGGTTACAGGTCGCTCAGAGCTCCTCGCCCCGGAGCGCGGCGAGCAGGAGTCTGAGCTCGTCCTCCGCGTCCTGGGGATCGGCCACGGTGTGAGCGATCTCCGACCGCAACAACTCACGATAGCGACGGCGGAGGCGATGGACGGCCACCTTCACCGCGCCCTCCGTCGTGTCCAGGTCGCAAGCGACCTGCCGGTACGAGGGCGCGCCTGACTGCCCGGTGAGGAAGGCCTTCAAGTGGTCAAAGAGCTCGGCCTTGCCGTCGTCGGCGTACTTCCGGCGGAGCCGAGCCATGACCTGCTCGAGGAGGGTCAGTGCCCAGCGCCGTTCGTAGAGACGTTCGGGGGTCCAGTCGTGTGAGGGCTCGAGCGCATAGCGCGTCTCGCCGGAGCGGGGGTCGAGAGGGACAGGGGAATGCGCGCCGCCGCGCTTCAGAGTGTGGGCCCTAGCCCACTGCTTGGACACGAAGCGCTTGAGCGCGGTGAGAAGGAAGGACCGTAAGCGTCCCCGCTCGCGGTCGGCGGTGCGCAGGTACTGCTTCTCGAGGAGTGCGGCGAAGAAGGCCTGGGTGAGATCCTG
This sequence comes from Candidatus Brocadiia bacterium, assembly GCA_016782825.1. Taxonomy (GTDB): domain Bacteria; phylum Planctomycetota; class PUPC01; order DSUN01; family DSUN01; genus BS750m-G60. The sequence continues at coordinate 831 of JADHXT010000142.1, forward strand.
CGCGTCCGCCGCCGCGTAGCCCCGGCGTCGCACGTAAGCGTAAAGGGGATACCAGTAAGCCTCGCACAAGGTGGCGAGCGCCTGCCTTGCTGCGGTCGTCCTCTCCCCTCGTGCCGCCACCACGATGCTCCAGTGTGTCGTGGCGAAGCGGCTCCCGGGAGCGCGGGCCCGTCGTTCCGTCTCATGGTCCCGTGACATGGCTAGGCTCTCGGGGTGTTCACAAGGACACCCGGCTCCCGGTCGCCTTGCTCCCCCCCGCATCGGGTGCGGATGCCGATGGCAGGGAAGTCGAGGGACCGCCAGCGTTGCATAGCCGTGGTTGGAGAGATCTCGGCGGACCTGCTAAGAGATTATGGCCCTTTGCGACGGCACCGTCAACACCCTGCCCTTTCCTAGACGTTTCTTGTCCTGCAGTTGGGGGCATCGCCATCTTGAGTTGTCCAATCCGGGGAGCAGGCAGCCAAGCCTCCGACGGTCGGAAGGCGTGGCCGGGGTCGGCCCACTGGATGGCTTCTCGGGCCGGCTCCGTCCCCGGCAGTGCCGCCTCAGGCCCACCAGAGCCTACCCAGGTCGGCGGACGTGGGGCCCAGATGGGCTGACCCTGTCAGCGACGCGTCTCGGGGTCTCGCCCAGGCCGCCGGACGCGATCGCCGCTCCTTCCACTATGCCCAAGATGCGGGCACGGATCCCGGCAGGCAGAGAATCCCAGGCGGAGAGCACTTGGGTGAGGTCCCGAGAGAGCGGAGAGGCTGGTGGCACAGGACGGCTGGTGCAAGAACTGGTGCAAGCACTCGCGGTCGACGACGTAAGTGGTTCATCAGCATTCGACTTACGTTCGGCGTCTGGCACACTCACATTGTAGAGGCCACTGGTTCAAGTCCAGTATCGCCCACCATCCGCCAGATGCCGATCGTCCCGCAGACCCGTGCGAGTACCGGCCTCCCTCGCTGAATCGCCTTGCGCAGTTTCGTCGCCATCCCGTAGTGTGCGAAAGTGGATTCGTGGCGGTAGCGGCGGCACTCCCTGCTTCAGGAGCCTCCGTCCGGCGTGGTGGTGCGATCCGAGAGTGGGCAAGAGTCAGTGACCGCGGGCCGAAGCGCACGGAGGCGATGGGGTATCCACACAACCATGTGGGCTATGCCCCCTCCCCTTCCACCGGTCCCTGCTCCCGAGGACCCGCGTCGCTTGTGCCCCGCGCTGCTGCCAACGTCTGCGCTCGTGAAGACCGCCATGGCGGACAGCCTGGAACCTGTCGAGTGGCCTGTCAGCGAAACCCGCGACTTCAGATTCCATACCGTGGCGCCGGCGCGAGATCATGTTCGCGCAAGCACCCACGCCGTCAAGCATGTGGGACACTGCCTATACGAATCCGGGCCGTCCTGCAGCAGGGTCCACGAGACATTCGTGCCAGTCCCCCGGTCAGTTCTCGAGCGACGTTACCCAAGCGATACCAATAGCTTCGGGCAGCACTTCCGCAAGCTTCGGATGGACGCCGGGTTACAGATCAGGGAGCTTGCCCGAGCCGCATGCCTGCACGAGATGACCATCATCAACTGGGAGCATGGAAGATCAAAGCCGCGTCGGAGGAGTTGGGAGAGGGTGAGGCATGTGCTTGGCCTCAACGGAATGCCAGTGGATTCAGTCAGCCGGCACAAGGGCAGTTCCCAAGATCGTGACCTACGGAACGTGCCCGGCGGAAGCGGGCGTCGACATCAAGACGGTGCAGTGTCTGGACCGGCACAAGCGGCCGGTCGCGGCGATGGAGTTCTACGCAAGGGCGAGGCACGGCGGGCTCCGACCAGCTCTGAAGTCAATCCCGCTCAGCCTAGGGGCCGGCCACCATGCACCGGAAAGCGGAATATTGGAAACGCTGGAGAGCATACAGCCGGGCAGGTAGCCAAGTCATAACTCGCTGCCCCATATGAAGATAGCAGCCAGTACGCGTTGAGGGATCCGAGCTCACGACCCGCGGATTGAGAATCGCGGAACCGCTGACTCCCTAAAGGTCTGTGGGGCAAGGAGAAAAGGAAGACGCAGACAACATGAATCTCTGATTCTCGGCGTCCTGCGATGCCGCTCACGTCCTCGCGTGCCCTGTCGTGTCAACTCGGTTCTGCGTGTGAACAGACGTGTCCACGGGGATGTTATGGACGACAAGTGGAAACACATGGGCGGCCTGAGGCGCCGTGCTCCGGACACGGAGACAGGGCGGGAAGGCACCCAGTGGCCAGGACGCAGCCCAAGCCCAACTACCACCAGTTGCGCGATTGACTGCTGACCAGTGACCTCTACAATGTGAGTGTGCCAGACGCCGAACCTAAGTCTAAGGCTAATAAGCCACTTACGTCGGCGACGGCGAGTGCTTGCACCAGTTCTTGCACCAGCCTGTCAGTTGTCGTCTCCCAAACCGTTTCCAGCGACCTACGCCAAGTGATCCAGTCGTGGGCTGGCCTGTCCGATTCCATCAGAGCTCGGATCACCGGCATCGTGGAGGGAGCGAACATCCTGCGCAGGCCGGCGAGCAAGCGGTAACGCCCATGTCGGTGATGCAAGCTGTCACGGCAGAACGTCTAGTGCCCGCAGGCTCTGCGCTCAGCGGTGAGGGCCCTGACTCCGCGGCGTTGTCGAGGTACGGCGCCCGGTTTGGCGCGGGTGGGTCATCCTGGCTTGGCGCAGGCATCTCGAGAAGCCGACTGGGATCATCGATGTGAAAGGGGACGAACTCTCCATCCTCGACGACGATGTCGACGACACCATCGGCGCGATCAACCGTGTTCCCTGCGCTCAACCACTACCGCTCGCGCCACAGGCGACAAAGTCTCAAGCCGCGAGCCCGGACGCGGATTAGGCGGAACACGTCTAGGAGCACTTGACACCTGCGGGTGGGACAGGGCCGACCGCCTTGCCGTCCCCGCCGCCGTTGCCTATGATGCCAGGGGATGCAGGGGATGGGGACAGCAGGCCCTGCCACAGGATGGGGCGCCTCGATGACAGACGGGAGACCGCCCGCAGCATCGTTCCTGACTTCACCGATTGAGTCCGGCACCGGGGGCTGGGGCATCCCGGAGGCCGCCGCAAAGGGGGGAGTGCGTCGGAAGGCGAGCACGAGGAGGCTGGCCATGGTGCTGACGTGCGTCTGCGCCGCCGGGAGCCTGGCTGGCGAGATCCCAACAGAACTGACCACGCCCAACTACCGCGTCAGCGACGTAGCAGGGATCGGCCACGATCCGGGCTGCGAGCGGGGCGACCCCAGCAACGTCATCCGGGCCGGGCGTACCTACTACGTCTGGTACACGAAGTTCAGGCCCGGGGAGAGCATCTTCGCGGGAACGATCTACTGCGCAACCTCCGCGGACGGGCGCGCGTGGGAGGAGCGGGGGCAGGCGCTCGGCAAGGGAGCGAAGGGCGCTTGGGACAGCTTCGGCGTCATCACCCCTTACGTGGTTGTGGCCAGGCGCAGATACTACCTCTTCTACACGGGCAGCCCGGCTGGTAAACCGTTCAAGGTCCGTCCCCCGATCCGGCACGTCGGGGTGGCGGTGGCCGACAGCCCAGACGGGCCGTGGCGGAAGCTGCCCGAGCCCGTTCTCTGCCCTGAGGAGGCGACGGCCTGGGATTCGCTCCTGGTCGACGATGCCCACGTGATCGCCCGCGGCGGCACGTGGTGGCTCTACTACAAGGGCGGGGCGCCCGGCGTCACGGCCCACACGACGAAGTGGGGCGTGGCTATCGCCGACAACGTGACCGGCCCGTACGTGAAGCGCGAGGGCAACCCCGTGCTCAACAGCGGCCACTGCGTCTGCGTGTGGCCCCACCGTGAAGGCGTGGCGGCGCTGGTGGACAACGCCGGGCCGGAGAGGTTCACCGTGCAGTACAGCACCGATGGACTCCAGTTCCATCGGGCGAGCAGACTTCGTCATGTAGACATCGGCTGCGCCCCATACGACCCCGACGCCTTCTCCGATACCGGCTACGGGCAAGGCATCACCTGGGGTGTCACCGCCCGCCGCAGGCGCGGCAGGCTTCACATCGTCCGCTTCGACGTGGACTTGCAGGCCCCGCCCGGGCCTGCGCCGCAGGCCGCGCCGTTCAGCGATCGCTGGCCGCCGAACAAGTCCTATGCCAGTCCCGCGCTCACGAAGGCGATGGAAGCCGTACGGGCCGGCATCCCCAAGGCTGCGAGCGATCCGACGCGGCCCGTCTACCACTTCCGCCCGCCGGCGCGGTGGATGAACGACATCTGCGGCGCCATCTACCACAAGGGCGCCTACCACATCTTCTATCAACTCAACCCGTTTGGTGATGAAATGTGGGGCGTTCGGGGCTCATCGTGGGGGCACGCGCGGAGTCGCGACCTAGTGCACTGGGAGCACCTGCCTATCGCCATCGTCCCGTCGACCGACCGAGGGGAAATGCGCTGCAACTCGGGCTCCGTGGCCCTCGACGGCCAGGGCACACCGATGATCTTCTACACCTTCGTCCCCGAGGCGCGGGGCCGCAAGCGCGAGCAGTGGGCCGCCATCGCTCGCGACGATGGGCTGGTGACCTGGCGGAAGCTGGACGAGAACCCCCTGATGGCAGCGGGCAGGAACGGCGTGCCCGCCGACATGAACCCGGGCTGGAGCGACCCCTTCGTGTTCCGCGCCGAGGGGCGCACGTTCGCCACCTTCAAGTCCAGCGGCGGCGCCGTCTGTGAAGCGCTGAACCCGTCGCTCACGGAGTGGAGGTATGCGGGTCGGATCGACGGCGTCGAGGGCGAGTGCCCCAACCTGTTCCCGCTAGGGGGCAAGTGGCTCCTCCTGCGGTCGACCTATCCGCCCAGCTACCAGGTGGGCCGTTTCGACCCCGAGCGAATGACGTTGCACAGGGACGGCCCGCGAGGCATCCTCGACCACGCCTACGGGCCGAAGCGCCCGAAGAGCTTCAACATCAAGCGCGGTTTCTACGGCACCAATGTGCTGTTCGATGCAGAGGAGCGCTGCCTGCTCTTCGGCTGGGTCAGCGGCTTCCGGACGGGTCGTGGCTGGAACGGCTGCATGTCGCTGCCGCGAGTCCTGACGCTCGGCCCCGACAGGCGCCCGCGTCAGACACCGGCGCCGGAGCTCAAGAAGCTCCGGGGCAAGCATACCCGACGCGAAGGGCTCGTGGTGCGCAACCGCGGGCACGTCCTCCGTGAGGCGCGCGGCGACACGCTCGAGATCCTGGCTCGCCTCCTGCTAGGCGACGCCAAGGCCTTCGGCCTGAGGGTCCGTCGCTCCGACGATGGATCGCGGGCCGTCACCCTGCGGTCCGACGGCCGGACGCTCGACGTGGCTGGCACGCCCGTGCCGCTCGGCCGCGGCAATGAGGACAGGACGCTCGCGCTCCACGTCTTCCTCGACAAGTCGGTCCTTGAGGTGTTCGTGGACGGCGGTCGCGAGTGCGTCACCCGGGTCATCTACCCGGGCCGGAGCGATCTGGGCGTCGAGGTGTTCGCCGAGGGTGGATCTGCCACGGTGGGGTCACTCGACGTCTGGAAGATCCGGCCCGTGTGGCCGGATTGAGCCGCTTCGGAGACAACCGGCCCAGGAGGGCTCCCGAATGAGCGATGTGAAGCTGGCCTCGCTCGCCGGCGCCGTGTTCATCCTGTACGCAGCGACTCCCCAGGCACGTAGCGGGGCGCAGCCAGCGAATCCCAATGTCGCTCGCCAAGCGACGGTCACGGCCCACTCGGAGAACGTCGTCAGGCGGAAGTACTTCGCGCGATGTGCCGCCGATGGCCTGATCCCTGTCGAGGGTCGCGGCTTCGCCGACTACGGCCTGGTGCAGGGCGTGTGGTCCATAGGGTCCGCCGAGGGCGCAAACCGGGCGGGCTGGCTGAAGTTCACGTGGAAGAAGCCGGTCCGAATCCGGGAGGTCGTCTTCTTCCAGAAGACGGTGTGGAGCCTGGACGATTGCTGGAGGGACTACGAGGTCTCGCTCGGCGGCTCGGCGACGCCCGTCACCAGAGGGACGCTCTTGAAGAGGAGCGGCCCGCAATCGATCCTGCTCGACAAGCCCCACGAGGCCTCCGAGCTGACCCTCACGTTCACCAGCTCCTACGGCGGTATGCCTGGCGCGAGCGAAGTCCTTATCTTCCCACGGAAGGCGATGACAGGCGATATCCTCCTCGCGATGGGCGGCTGGAAGCTCGCGCGGGACCCCTACCTATATCTCCATCTGCGCTTCTTCGGCCTGCCCGAGCCGACCGCAGAGCGCATCACCGCCCTGATCGCGGAGATGAAGAAGAGGCACGGCGACAGATTCAATGCCGCGCGGTCCGAGACGCGGCTCGCGGCGCTGACCAATGATGACCCCGCAGACGATGCGGACCCGCTCTGGGGCTACCGCATGTCGCCGCTCGAGCAGCTGCGGTTCCAGATCCTCCTCTTCGACGGTGAGGCGGGGAACGCCGTGATCCCGGCCTTCCCGGGCGCCGAGGGTTTCGGGATGTACGCGACTGGCGGCCGCGGCGGCAGGGTGATCGAGGTGACCAACCTCAACGGCTCTGGCCCGGGCAGCTTCCGCGCCGCCGTCGAGGCGACCGGCTCGCGGACGGTCGTCTTCCGCGTCGCGGGCACGATCCGACACGAGGATCGCTTCGTCATCACGAATCCCGACCTCACCATCGCGGGCCAGACGGCGCCGGGCGATGGCATCTGCATTCAGGGCCATGAGGTCAGCGTCTATGCGGACAACGTCATCATCCGTTTCCTGCGCGTGCGCCCCGGCGATGTGCTCGGCCGGCCCATTGGCGATGCCATCTCGGGCCGCTTCATCCAGGACGTGATCCTCGACCACTGCTCCATGAGTTGGAGTATGGACGAGGTATGCACGTGGTATGCCCTGGGGAACGTCACGGTGCAGTGGTGCCTGATGAGCGAGTCGCTGGATCGCTCGCTGCACCCGAAGGGCGGCCACGGCGCTGGCCATGCTATGGGCGGGTTCAACCTCAGCTCCCACCACAACCTGATCGCCCACAACAGCTTCCGGAATCCGCGTTTCGGCGGGTGCGGCAATCTGAAGGAATCGCTCGTCGACTTTCGCAACAACGTCGTCTACAATTTCGTCACCCCTGGCTATGGCGGAGAGGGGGGCACGTACAACTTCGTGCACAACTACTACAAGCGAGGCCCTTCGTCACGGAGCCGCCACTTCCTCACCCCATACCGCCACAAGGTCATCGGCTACGGCACGTGGCATCTCACGGGGAACCTGATGGTCGGCGATGAGGCGATGACCAGGGACAACTGGCGGGGCGTCGACCGCAGGGTACCCCGGTCCGACCAGCCGTTCCCGATCGCGCATGTCACCACCCACTCGGCGGAGGAGGCCTACCGCCTCGTGCTCGACCATGTCGGAGCCATCTATCCCAAGCGCGGCGCGGTCGATGCCAGGGTCATCAACGACG
>JADHXT010000004.1 GCA_016782825.1 Candidatus Brocadiia bacterium
GCACCCGAGGCCGAAACACAGGAGGCGCCGCCCGAGGCCCCGCCCGCCGATCCGTCCTAGCCCCCTCGGCTCGCGGCCCTCGCCCGTCTGTCACACGAACACCGGATAGCCGACCATGCCGAACTTCAACCGCGTGATTCTCATGGGCAACCTCACCCGCGACCCCGAGCTCCGCTACACGCCCAGCGGCCAGGCCGTGGCCGACCTCAGCCTCGCCATCAACCGGCGCACCCGCACCCAGGAAGGCGAGCAGCGCGACAACACCACCTACGTGGATGTCACCGCCTGGGGCCGTCAGGCCGAGGTGATCAAGGAATACTTCACCCGCGGCCGTCCCATCTTCATCGAAGGCCGCCTCCAGCTCGACAAATGGACCAGCCAGGACGGCCAGCGCCGCAGCAAGCTGCGCGTCGTCCTCGAGCAATTCGAGTTTGTCACCCCTCGCGGCAGCGAGAGCCGGCCCGCCGCCGACGGCGGCAGCCGCCCGGCCCCGCGAGGCCAGAACCGCGCCGCCGCCGCGGCCGACGCCGATGCCGACGCCGACGCCGCGCCGCCCAGTGACGACGACGACTTCGGGCCCGAGGCCCTCGACGACGACGTGCCCTTCTAGGCCCGCCGCCGCTGCAACGAACCGCTGATTTCACAGGAGACGTCTTCCCATGGCTCGACGCAAGTACAGCCGCCCGCGCGACAAGAGCCGCTGCCGCTTCTGCCGCGAGGGCATCGCCCTCATCGACTACAAGGACATCGGTGTGCTCCACAAGCTCACCACCAGCCAAGGCAAGCTGTTCAGCCGCAAGCGCTCGGGCAACTGCGCCAAGTGTCAGCGCCAGGCCCGCACGGCCATCAAGCGCGCCCGATTCGTCGGCCTCATGCCCTACGTGGGCGAGTAGCCCTGGCGGCGCGAGCCGCCCCAGCACAACGGAAGCCCCACCAAATGGAAATCCTTCTCCGCAAGCCGGTCGAGCACCTCGGGGAGGCGGGCGACATCGTGCAGGTCGCCGCGGGCTACGCCCGCAACTACCTGTTCCCCCGCAAGCTCGCCACGCCCGTCACGTCCGACAACCTCAACCGCCTCGAGGCCGACAAGCGCCGCGTGGTGCGCGAGGCCGAGCGCCATCACCAGACCCTCGTGGAGCTGGCCGAGCGCCTCGAAGGCACCAGCTGCACCATCGCCGCACAGGCCTCCGACAGCGGCACCCTCTTCGGCTCCGTGGCCGCGCCGCAGATCGCCGAGGCGCTCCGTCAGGAAGGCTACGACATCCCCGACCGCGCCGTCCAGCTCGAAGCCCCCATCAAGGAAACCGGCGTCTACGCCGTCACCATCGTCCTCGCTCCCGAGGCGGAGGCCGTGACGCGAATCTGGGTCGTCGCCGACTAGGCACCGCCGGGCCATCGGCCCCGAGCGCGGGCCGAAGCACGCACATCGTCTACAGGCACACGCCATGGGCACCCCGAGCAACGCCTCCTCCTCCTCCTCCGCAGCCCCCGCTGCGCTCCTGCCCCCGCAGGCGGTGGAGGCCGAGGCCGCCGTGCTCGGCTCGTGCCTCCTCGACAACCGCTGCATCGTGGACGTGGCCGCCAGCCTCTCGCGCGCCGACTTCTACCTGCCCGCCCACCAGAGCATCTTCGCCGCCATCCTTGCCCTGAGCGATGAAGGCAAGCCGGTGGACCTCCTCCTGCTGGCCGACGCTCTCCGCGACTCCAAGCAACTGGCCCGCGTCGGCGGCCCCGACGCCCTCGTGGCCATCATCGAGGGCGTACCCTCCGCCGCCCGCGCCGAATACTACGCCGAGCGCGTCCAGGCCGCCAGCCTGCGCCGCCGCCTCCTCGCCGCCTGCCAGGCCGTGGCCGGCGCCGCCCACGACATGAGCCTCGACACCGACGCAGTTCTCGACACCGCCCAGGCCGAAATCTTCGCCGTCAGCCAGAGCGACTCGACGGCCGAAGCCGCCCGCGTGGGCGACCTGCTCGAAGGCATCTTCCGCGACGTGGAATCCGCCGAGCACGACCGCATCACCGGCTCGCGCACCCACTTCGCCGAGCTGGACGACCTGACGTGCGGCCTCCAGAAATCCGAACTGATCATCATCGCCGGCCGGCCCTCCATGGGCAAGACCACCTTCGCACTGAACATCGCCGGCCGCGTGGCCATGGGCGACTACAACCGCCCCGACCCCGAAGGCCGCCGCCCCGTGCTCATCTTCTCCCTCGAAATGAGCAAGCCCGTCATCGCCCGCAACATCCTGTGCGGCTACGCCAAGGTCGACGCCCACCGCCTGCGCCGCGGCCTGCTGCGCAAGGAGGAAGTGCAGGAGCTCACCGTCCGCGCCGGCGACCTCTACGAAGCCCCCATCTACATCGACGACACCCCCGGCCTCTCCCTGCGCGACCTCCGCACCCGCGCCCGCCGCCTCAAGCTCTCCGTGCCCGCCCTCTCCCTCGTGATCGTCGACTACCTCCAGCTCATGGAGGAACGCCGCGCCGAGAACCGCACGCAGGAGATCAGCATCATCTCCCGCGGCCTCAAGGCCCTCGCGCGCGAGCTCGAAGTGCCCGTCGTCGCCCTCAGCCAGCTCAGCCGCGGCGTCGAGTCCCGCGAGGGCAACGAGCCCCGCATGAGCGACCTGCGCGAAAGCGGCTCCATCGAGCAGGACGCCGACGTCATCATGCTCCTCTTCCGCCCCGAATACTACTCGCCCGGCACCCGCCCGGGCGAAGCCGACATCATCGTGGCCAAGCAGCGCAACGGCCCTACCGGCCGATTCCCGCTCACGTTCATGCGTCAGTTCCTGCGCTTCGAAAACTACCTCCGGCCGGAGTAGGGCTTCTCGTAAGGCCCCCGCCCAGACCCCAACCGAGGGAAAACCATGGAACGTCTCGCCCGTCGCGTCGCACTGCCCCTGGTGGCGATCGCAGCCCTGCTGGCCCTGGCCCCCGCCGCCCAAGCCGGGCAGCAGGCCGTGGTGCGCGAGATCGTGGTGCGCGGCTATCCCGGCGATCCCGCCGCCATCAAAGGCCTGATCCGTACCAAGGAAGGCGCCCCCCTCGACCCCACCACCCTCAACGAAGATATCACCCGCCTGCTCCGCGCCGGCCACTTGGCCACCTTCAGCCTCCAGGAGCTGCCCGACGGCGTGCGCATCACCCTCCGCGTGGCCCGCACGCCCAAGCTCCGCACCGTGAGCGTGGACGGCGCCGGCAAGTCGTGGAACCGCAAGCTCAAGGACGAGCTCATCTCCAAAGCCGGCAGCCTCGTGAGCCCCGCCACACTCAAGCTCGACGAGGCCAAGCGCTTCCTTGGCGACAAGGAACGCATCCGAGCCTACTGCCAGGAGCGTGGCTACCGCAACGCGGCCATCACCTCCACCCTCACCCCCGTGGCCGACAGCGACGACGTGGACGTGGCCTTCCAGGTGGCCCTCGGCCCCAAGTTCCAGGTCACCCGCCTCCGCTTCCAGGGCAACCAGGGCGTGGCCACCCGCGAGCTCGCGCGCCGCATGCAGACCAAGCAGGACGGCTTCTTCACCAGCCGCCGCTACACCGACCGCTTCTTCGAGCAGGACGTGCAGGCCCTCCAGGACTTCTATCGCTACAAGGGCTACCCCGACGCCAAGGTGACCTACCGCCGGCTCTTCGCCGGCCGCGGTGGCAATCGCGTGCACATCACCCTCGTGGTGGACGAGGGCAAGAGCTACGCCACCGGCCCCGTGGCCATCGGCGGCGCCAAGATCATCTCGGCCGACACCCTGCTCGCCCTCGTGGCCCTCAAGCAGGGCCAGCCTTACAGCGACGAAAAGCTCCTCGAGGCCCGCCGCGCCATCGAACGCCGCTACCACGAAGAAGGCTACTCCGACGTGGCCGCCCTGCCCACCCGCCAGCTCAACGCCGGCACCGGCGCCTACGACGTGACCTTCGCCGTCGAGGAAGGCCCGCGCGTCACCATCAACACCGTCCGCACCGAAGGCCACCCCCGCACCCAGCGCAAGGTGATCCTCCGCGAGCTGAGCCTCGAGCCCGGCGACACCTACGACGTGCGCAAGCTCGAAGCCAGCCAGCGCGCCCTCGACCGCCTGCAGTTCTTCGACTCCGTGGTCATGAAGCTCCAGCCCACCGACCCGCCCAACGCCGCCGAGCGCGACCTGCACGTGGGCGTCGAGGAAGGCCGCACCGGCAACTTCCGCTTCGGCGTCGGCTTCTCCACCGTCCAGTCCGTCGTCGGCACGATCGACCTCACCCAGAATAACTTCGACTGGCGCGACTGGCCCAAGAGCTGGCGCGACCTGTTCAGCGGCAACGCCTTCGTCGGCGCCGGCCAGCAGTTCCGCATCGCCCTCATGCCCGGCTTCCAATACAGCAACTACATGATCTCCTACCGCAACCCCTACTGGAAAGACAAGAACCAGAGCTTCGGCTGGAGCCTCTACTACCGCGACCGCGACCAGGGCGAGTGGGACGAAAGCCGCGTCGGCCTGCGCCTCACCCGCGGCATCCGCCGCTTCCGCGGCGACCCTGACACCGACCTCATCTTCCACACCCGCATCGAATCCGTCTCGGTGAACAACGTGGACGAGAAAGACGCCCCGATGGCGGCCCTCGACGAGGAAGGCAGCCACTTCGTGTGGGGCCTCGGCGCCACCCTCAAGCGCGACCGCACCGACCGCATCATCATGCCCACCACCGGCTACAAGTGGCAGGCCAGCATCGAAGGCGTGGTGCCCGAGGGCGTGACCCTCGGCGGCCGCACCACACGCTACTGGACCCTCGGCGGCGCCGGCAAGAAGGGACACGAGCGCGTCTTCTCGCTGCGCGCCCAGATGGACTACGCCATCGCCGACTTCCCCATCTACGAACGCTACTTCCTCGGCGCCCCCATGCTGCGCGGCTTCGACTACCGCGGCGCCGGCCCCCACGACAACGGCGAGCCCGAGGGCGGCGACTACCGAGCCCTCATCAGCGCCCAGTACCGCCACCCCCTCATCGCCAACCGACTCTACTCCGTGCTCTTCGTCGATGCCGGCACCGTGACCGACGACTTCACCGGCTTCGCCGACCCGCGCGTGTCCGTCGGCCTCGGCTTCCGCGTGCTCTTCCCCGCGCTGTCGCGCGCCCCGTTGCGGCTCGACTTCGGCGTCCCCATCGTCGACCAGAGCGACGACGACACACAGGTCATCTACTTCTCCATCAGCCTCGACCGCTGACGGCCCAGCACTTCATTCCCCCGCAGCGGAACCCACGTCCTGCTCCGGCACGCTGCCTTGTATGAAAGAATGGAAGAGAGGAATCCAGAATGATCCGAGCCAGCTCTCGTGGGCCTATGAGGTCTATGACGTTTACGAGAATCCTGTTGTGGTGTGTCGTTCTCTGCACGACCGTGCTTCCCGCGGTGGCCGCGGCACAGGAGCCGGCCGACCTGGCCGCCGAGGTGGCCCGGCTGCGCCAGCAGGTGGCCGAGCTCTCCAAGACGCCGGCGCTCAAGGTGGGCCTGGTGGACATCGTGCGCGTCTTCGACGAGCTCGACGAGAAGATCGACATGAACGCCGAGATATCCCAGGTCGAGGACAAGCGCCGCACCACCCTCAAAGACCTCTATGACGGCATCAAGGACCTCGACGAGAAACTCAAGGTGCTCAATCCCGAAAGCGAGGAGGGGCGCGCCGCCCTCCGCGAACTCGAGGACAAGAAACGCCAGCTCCGAGCCAAGGGCAAGGCCCTCGACGAGCACATCTACAACAAGCTCTACGAGTTCACCCGCAGCGCCTACCGCAAGATCAACACCGAGATCACCGGCTACGCCGGCGAAGCAGGCATCGACGTGGTGCTCCGCGTGCGCGACCCCAACATCGACACCGTCGACCCCAAGGCCCCCGCCCGCAGCCGCTACATCGAGCTCAACCGCCGCATCGAGTACCGCTCGGTGCTCTACTCGCGCTCCGCGCTCGACTTCACCGCCGCCATCATCACGCGGCTCAACAAGAAGTACGAGGCCCGAAACGCCGCGCGCCCCTCGCCCAAGACCTTCGACCCCAAGACCCCCGACCCCAAGACCCCGGAATAGCCCTGCCTCGAGGAGAGCCGCACGTGGCGTCTCACGCCGGCACGACAACCCTGGCCCAGCTCGCCGACCTCACCGGCGCCACCCTGCGTGGCGACGGCGAAACCGCGATCGCCGGCGTGGCGGGCATGAGAAACGCCCGCGAGGGCGAGATCGCGCTGCTCGGCGGCGCGCGCTACATCAAGCACCTGGCCGCCACCCGCGCCTCGGCGCTCGTGGTGGGGCAGGACTTCGACACGTCGGTCACCGAGCTGCCGCTGCTCATCGCCGAGACCCCCGACGCCGCCTTCGAGGCCATCGCGGCCCGCTTCGGCCCCGAGCCCGCGCCCGTCGAGCCTGGCATCCACCCCCGCGCCTTCGTGGCCCCCGACGCCACCGTGGATCCCACCGCGTCCGTCGGCGCCGGCTGCGTGGTGGAGGCCGGCGCCGTCATCGGCCCGCGCACGGCGCTGCTGCCCCTCGCCTTCGTGGGACGCGACGCGCGGGTGGGCGCCGAGTGCGTGCTGCACCCCCAGGTGGCCGTGCTCGAGCGCTGCGTGCTGGGCGACCGCGTGGTGCTGCACAGCGGCACCGTGGTGGGCGCCGATGGCTTCGGCTACGACACCGTGGACGGCGTGCACCAGAAGGTGCCCCAGCGCGGCATCGTGGAGGTCGGCGACGACGTGGAAACCGGCGCCAACGTGACGATCGACCGCGCCCGGTTCGGCCGCACCGTCATCGGCCGCGGAACCAAGATCGACAATCTCGCGCAAATCGCGCATAATGTGAGCACCGGCGAGCATTGCCTGATCGTCGCCCAGGTGGGCGTGGCCGGCAGCACCAGCCTGGGCCACCACGTGGTGCTCGCCGCGCAGGCGGGCCTGGTGGGGCACATCCATATCGGCGATGGCTCCATCGTCGGCGCCAAGGCCGGCGTGCCCGGCGACCTCGAGCCCGGCTCCATCGTGCTCGGAGCCCCGGCGCAGGACATTCGCAACGAGCGCCGCTGCATGGTGCTCTACCAGCGGCTGCCCGACATGGCCAGGCAGGCCAAGCAGCTCGCGAAAACGATCGAGAGCCTCGAAGAAAGAGTCCGCCATCTTGAAGGCGCGTCAGAAGACGATTAGACACCCCGTCGAGTGCCATGGCGTGGGCGTGAACCTCGGCCGCAAGGTGCGGCTGCGCCTCGTGCCGGCCGAGCCCGGCACGGGCCTGGTGTTCGTGCGCACCGACCTCGGGTCCACCGCCGCCATCCCCGTGCGCCCCGACGCCGTGGCCGCCGAGCCCCGCCGCACCGTGCTGCGCGCCGGCAAGGCCGAAGTGCAGATGACCGAGCATCTCCTCGCCGCCGTGGCCGGCCTGGCCATCGACAACCTCACCATCGAAATCAGCGGCCCCGAGCTGCCCGTCGGCGACGGCAGCGCCCTGATCTTCGCCGAGTTGATCCTCGAGGCCGGCGTGGTGGAGCAGAAGGCCGAGCGCCCCGACCACCGCATCCGCGAGCCCATCTCCCTCACCGACGGCGACGCCTCCATCGAGGCACAGCCCGCCGAGGAAGGCCTCCGCCTCGCCTACACCCTCGACTATCCCGAGAGCCCCATTCCCCGGCAAACCGTGGAGTGGCTTATCACCCCCGACACCTTCATGGACCAGCTCGCTCCCGCCCGCACCTTCGTGTTCGAGCACGAAGCCGCGCGCCTCATCGCCGCCGGCTTCGGCCGCGCGGCCAATCCCGACAACACGTTGGTGGTGCGGGCCGACGGCTCGCTGCTGGGCAACACGCTGCGTTTCGAGGACGAGCTTGCCCGACACAAGCTGGTGGACCTCCTCGGCGACCTGCGCCTGGCCGGCGGCGGCATCGTGGGCCACATCCGCGCCGAACGCAGCGGCCACGCCCACAACCTGCGGCTCGCCGAGCACGTGCACGCACAGATTCAGCCCACCTCCTGAGGCGACCCCATGCCGCGAGACATCCATCCCTCCGCCATCGTGAGCCCCAAGGCCGAGCTGGCCGACGACGTGGTCGTCGGGCCACACGCCATCATCGATGACCACGTGACCCTCGGGGCCGGCTGCATCATCAAGGCCGGCTCGCACATCACCGGCCACACCACCCTCGGCACCGGCAACGTCATCGGCCCCCACGCCGTGCTCGGCACCCCGCCGCAAGACCTCGGCTACTGCGACGAGCCCACGCGCCTGGTCCTCGGCAACGACAACGTCATGCGCGAGTTCGTCAGCATCAACGTGGGCACCACCAAGCAGGACAAGGTGACCACCATCGGCAGCGACAACTTTCTCATGGCCTACTGCCACGTGGGCCACGACTGCGAGATCGGCAACGGCATCGTCATGGCCAACATGGTGGGCATCAGCGGCCACTGCAAGGTGGAGGACAAGGTGTGGTTCGGCGGCATGGTGGGCCTCCACCAGTTCGTCACCATCGGCACCCACGCCTTCATCGGCGGCCTGTCGCGCATCGTGCACGACTGCCCGCCCTACATGGTCACCGAAGGCAACCCCGCCAAGGTGCGCGGCACCAACGTCATCGGCCTGCGCCGCCGCGGCTTCCCCCCCGAAACCATCGACGCCCTCAAGGACGCCCAGCGCCTCATCTACCGCTCGCACCTCACCGCCTCCCAGGCCATCGACCAGATCGCCGCCACGTGGGACCCCGTGCCCGACGAAGTGAGCTCCCTCATGGAGTTCCTGCGCCGCATGCACCTCGACCGCCAGGCCCGGTGGCGGGAATCGGTGCTCCGCAGATAGCCCCCGGGGAATTTGCGATTTGCGATTGCCGATTTGCGATTGCCAGAGGCCCCTTTTCTTTCGTGGCCCGTCTTCTCTGTCTTCCTTCTTTCGTGTCTTTCGTGCCCTTTCGTGGCTCCTCCTCCTCTCCCCCTTTGCGTCTTGGCGACTTTGCGTGAGAACGCCTTCCGCGAGACACAGTGCCCATGTGTGAGCCGCTGCGCGTCGCCGTCGTCGGCGCGGGACATCTCGGACGCCACCACGCGCGCATCTACGCCGCCCTGCCGCAGGCCCAGCTCGTGGCCGTGGCCGACGTGGACGCAGGCCGCGGCCGCGCCGTGGCCGACGCCACCGGCGCCCGCTACACCGCCGACTGCCACGACCTCATCGGCCACGTGGACGCCGTCAGCATCGCCGTCCCCACCGAAGGCCATCTGGCCGTCGCCAGCCCCTTCATCATGCACGGCATTCCCGTGCTCATCGAAAAGCCCCTCGCACGCTCCGTCGCCGAGGCCGACCAGCTTCTCGCCCTCGCCGATGCCCATGGCGCCCTCATCCAGGTGGGCCACGTCGAGCGCTTCAACCCCGCCTTCATCGCCGCCAAGAAGCACGTGAGCAATCCCCTCTACATCCACTGCGAGCGCATCGGCCCCTTCACCTTCCGCTCCCTCGACATCGGCGTGGTGCTCGACCTCATGATCCACGACCTGGACATCCTGCTCGACCTCGTCCAGGCCCCCGTCGAAGACGTCCAGGCCGCCGGCGTGCCCGTGCTCACCGCCCACGAGGACATCGCCAACGCCCGCATCACGTTCGCCGACGGCACCGTGGCCAGCCTCACCGCCAGCCGCGTAGCCACCCAGGCACTCCGCCGCGCGAGCATCTTCCAGCCCGACTCCTACATCGCCCTCGACTACGGCCAGCGCACCGCCCACATCCACCGCAAGCGGCCCGGCGCCCCCGACCCCGCCGGCATCGACCCCCGCACCCTCGACGACGCCAAGGCATTTGTCTTCGACCAGCTCATCTCCGTGGACGACGTGCCCACCGAGCCCCACGACGCGCTCGAGCAGGAGCTCCAGGCCTTCCTCCACTGCGTCGCTACAGGCTCCGCCCCCGTGTGCTCGGGCCGCGACGCCCGCCAGGCCCTCGCACTGGCCGAGCGCATCCTCGAGAGCATCCACCACCACCTCCAGCGCCACGCCCACGCGCCGAAGCCATCATGAGCCGCTCGATCTTCATCGTCGCTGCCGAAAGCTCGGGCGACCTCCACGGCGCCAGCCTCGCCCGCGCGCTCCGCGAGCGCGCCCCCGACGCCGAGCTCTTCGCCTACGGCGGCCCGGCCATGGCCGCCGCCGGGTGCCAGGTGGTGTGCGACCTCACGGCCCACGCCGCCGTGGGCATCTCCGAGGCCATCCGCAGCATCGGTGTCTTCCGCCGCGCTCTCCGCGACGCCGTGGCCCTCCTCGACAGCCGCCGCCCCGACGCCGTCGTGCTCATCGACTCGCCCGAGCTCAACCTCCGCCTCGCCCGCCGCGCCCACGAGCGCGGTATCCCCGTCATCTACTACATCAGCCCCCAGGTGTGGGCCTGGCGCCAGGGCCGCGTGAAGACCATCGCCGAGTGTGTGGACAAGCTGCTGTGCATCCTGCCCTTCGAGCCGGCCTTCTACGCCCAGCACGGCGTGGACGCCACCTTCGTGGGCCACCCCCTGGTCGACTCCCTGAGCGCCTACCGCCACGACCGCCAGTTTGCCCTCGATATCGGCCTGCCCGACCACCAGCCCATCATCGGCATCCTGCCGGGCAGCCGCCGCCGCGAGATCGCCCGGTTGCTCCCCGTGCTGCTCGAAGCCGCCCACCGCACCCACCGCAACCTCGAAGGCATCACCATCGCCATCGCCCCGGCGCCCAGCGTGCCGCCCGAGCAATACGAGCGATGGCCCAGCCTCGCCCGCAACCCGGTGCACCTCGTGCCCGGCCGCACCTACGAGCTCATGGCCGGCGCCGACCTGCTGTTGGTGGCCTCGGGCACGGCCACGCTCGAGGCCGGCATCATCGGCACGCCCATGATCGTCACCTACAAGGTGTCGCCCCTCACCTGGCTCATCGGCCGCGCCCTCGTCAAGAGCGTGCGCTACGTGTCGCTGGTGAACCTGATCGTCAACCGCGAGCTGGTGCCCGAGATGCTTCAGGGGCGCTGCACGCCGGGGCGCATCGCCCGCAAGGCCGTGTCGTTCTTCCGCGATGGCGGCCTGCGCGAAACGGCCGAGGCGCTGGCCGAGGAAGTGCTGCCCCAACTCGGCGAGCGGGGCGGCGCGGGCCGCGCCGCCGACGAGGTCCTCGCCTTCCTCTCCTGAGTGCGTAAGCCATTGGCGCAGCCGATACTTACGCCGGGCCGTCAGCTTGACATCGCCCCGGGGCCGCGCTACACTTCTCCTGGTGTGCGCCCGCACGCTGTCCACGCGATCCGTCGAGGGGCTGCAATGTTCCGGCATCCATGTCTCGGTACGCTCATGGCCTCGCTGTGCCTGGCCACCAGCCTGCCGCGCCCCGCACTCGCACGCCCGGCCGTTGGCCCCGCCGACGTGGCGCAAGCCATCGACCGCGGCTGCCGCGCCCTGATCGGCAGCGGCTCCGCCATCGAGCGCCACGCGCGCGGCGTGGGCGCCAACGCCCTGGTCGTGGTGGCGCTTCTGCACGGAGGCACCCCCGCCAGCGACCCCCACATCCAGCAGGCGATGGAGGCCATCTCTGCCTCCTTCCTCGGCGACACCTACCGCACATCGCTCGCCACCATGGCCATGGCCGCCGTGGACGCCACCCGCTACCGCGGCGAACTCAAAGAAGCCGCCGCGTGGCTTGCCCAGGCGCAGAACCGCGACGGCGGATGGCGCTACCGCGTGGCACACGACCGCAAGCAGACGAGCGACCACTCGTGCACGCAGTTTGCCCTCCTGGGGCTCCACGCCGCCGTGGAGGCAGGCGTGGCCGTCGACGCCGCCATCTGGCGCCGCGCCGCCGTCTACCTGGCCCGCACCCAGTGCCCCGACGGCGGCTGGATATACCAGGGCCGCGGCACCAAGTCCTTCGGCTCCATGACCGCCGCCAGCATCGGCTCGCTCTACCTGTGCGAGCGCCACACCGACCCCGGCCCCCTGCCGTGCGGCGCCTACCGCCCCGACCCGCGCATCGCCCGCGGCCTCGCCTGGATCAGCCGCCAGTTTGCCGTCGACCGCAACCCCGGCCGCGGCGGCACCCCCTACTACTACCTCTACGCCCTCGAGCGCATCGGCATCCTCAGCGCGCGCCCCACCCTCGGGGGCCACGACTGGTATCGCGAGGGAGCCAGCTACATCGTCCGCCGCCAGCGCGCCGACGGCACCTGGGGCGAGCTGTCCGACACGTGCTTCGCGCTCCTTTTCCTCGCCAAGGGCCGCGCGCCGCTGCTCGTGCAGAAGGTGGAGCGAGAGGGCCGGTGGAACGAAGATCCGAACGACGTGCGCCGCTTCATCGACCGCGCCGCGGCCAAGCTCGGCACCCCCGTGGCGTGGCAGCACGTGTCGCTCGCCGCCGACGTGCAGGACTGGGCGCTCAGCCCCCTGCTGCTGCTCAGCGGCCGCGAGCTCATCCCCTTCGCCGACGCCGAGCGCCGCAAGCTGCGCCGCTTCGTCAACAGCGGCGGCTCGCTCCTCTTCGAAGCCCAGTGCTCGTCCGAACAGTTCGACGCCGACTTCCGCGCCGAGATGAAACGCCTCTACCCCGACACCCAGGTGCGCCCCCTCGAGGGCGACCACCCCGTCTACACCACCCCCTACGCCATCGCCCCCGGCCATCGTATCCTCGAGGCCGTGTGGGTGGCCTGTCGCCCGGCCATCCTCTACGCCCCGCGCGACCTCACCAGCGGCTGGGCCGGCCGCGCCAACCGCGGCCCGCGCGCGCTCTCGCACGAGGCAGCCCTCCGGCTCGGCACCAACCTCGCCGCCTACGTGCTCGGCATCAAGCCCCTCCAAGACCGCCTGGCACAGCCCACACTCGCCCCCGACGAGGCCGACGACAAGGTGCCGCCGCGCAACACCATCACCATCGCCCTCCTCGTGCACGGCGGCCACTGGAACCCCCGGCCGTCCATGCCGCGCAACCTGGCCCGCGCCCTCAGCCAGCGCACCGCCGCACGCACCGCCATCGAGGCCCGCGGCATCGAGCCCACCGACCCGAAGCTCTACGACCATCCCGTGGTGCACATGACCGGCACACGCGAGTTTGCGTGGACCGCCGAGCAAGCGGCGGCGCTGCGCCAGTATCTGCTGGCCGGCGGCTTCCTCTTCGCCGACGCCTGCGCCGGCGAGCGCGCCTTCGACGCCGCCTTCCGTGCCGCCATGGCCCAGGTGTTCCCCGACCGCACGCTGGCACTCCTTCCCGCCAGCCACCCGCTCTACCGCGCGGGCAACATGATCGACAAAGTGGCTTACCTGCCCCCCGTGCAGCGCGAGTTTCCCGGGCTGGACAGGCCACGCATCGAAGGCATCGAGATCGACGGGCGGCTGGCCGTGGCCTACAGCCCGTTGGACATTGGGTGCGCGCTCGAAGACTACCCGTGCCCCTACTGCCGGGGCTACGCACCGGAGTCGGCCCGCCAGTTGGCCGTCAACCTCCTGGTGTATGGCACCAGCTTCTGAGGCACGGGCGCGCACGGAGTTAGCGAGAGCCCGCCGTTTCCGCGAGACGGAGCACGATCGATGAGCTCAGGTGTGAAGCCCACCGATGCACCCATCCCCGCCCCGGCGCCGCAGGGGGCCGCCGGCGCCCGGCGCCCCGCACTCAAAGTGCCCGCGCGCTCCCGCGGGGCCAAGCTCCTGTCCCAGCTCGACGCCGCCGGCCCCCTGCCGCCGGCCGGGCAGGGCAGGGCGCTGCCGCGCGCGTTGCGGCTGCGCCTCACCGTCACCATTCCCCTGGTGGTCACCTTCCTGGTGGTCATGGGTGGCCTGCTGGCGCTGTGGATCAGCTACCCCTTCTTCGCCAACCAGTGGCTGCCCCCGTCGCCCGACGCGATGGAGCTGCGGGTGATGACGGCGTTTGGCGTGGTGGCGTGTTTTGCGCTGGTGTCGCTGCTGGTCGCCCTGCGGCTGGCGCGTTCCATCGCCACGCCGCTGCGAGCCTTCGCCACACAGGTGCAGTCGCTCAGCGGCACGGACGATGGCGGCACGGGCGCCGCCGGCACCGAGCTCGACGTGCTGGGCTCCGCGCTCGAGGGCGTGATGGACTCGGTGTCGAGCCTACGGCTCGATAGCTACACGCTGCACAGCCTCGAGGGCGGCGTGATCACCATGGGCCCGGAGGGCATCGTCACCAGCTTCAACGCCGTGGCCGAGGGCGTCTTCCTGTGTCGCGGCGAGGACGTGATCGGGCGGCCCCTGCGCGACGTGCTGCCCACGAACGTGGCGAACCGCGCGTTCCTCGAGGGCATCGACACGGCGCTCAGCCGGACCGTGCACTTCTCTTCGGCCGAAGCCCTCGTGGTCGCGCCCGACGGGCACACCCTCCAGCTCGGCTACAGCCTCTCGCCACTCCGCGACGAAGCCGGCGGCTCGCTCGGCGTGGTGCTCACGTTCAAGGACCTCGAGGAGCGCAAGGTGGCCGAGCAGCGCATGCGGCGCACCGAGTCGCTCGCCCTCATCGGCGCCATGGCCACCAACGTGGCCCACGAGATTCGCAACCCCCTGGGGGCCATGAGCGGCCTGGTGGAGATGATCCGCGACGGCAGCGACGCCAACGCACCCGGCCGCCGCTACGCCGCACGCATCCTCGAATCCATCGACCGCATCAACCGCATCTGCCAGGAACTGCTCACCGTGGGCAACCCCGAGCCCCACAACGTGGAGCCCCTGGACATCAACGCCCTGGCACGCAAGACGATCGAGTTCTCCCGCTACGACGCCGCCGCCAGCGAACACACCACCGTGCGCACCCGCTACGCCGCCGACCTGCCGCGGGTGACCGGCGACGGCGAGCGCCTCGGCCAAGTGCTCCTCAACATCCTCCGCAACGCCTACCAGGCCTGCAAGGACGACGGCGAGGTGACCCTCACCACCCGCAACACCGACCGCGGCGTGGCCATCGCCGTCCACAACACCGGCCCCCACATCCCGCGCGAGGAAATCTCCAAGCTCTTCACCGTGTTCTACACCACCAAGAAGCGTGGCACCGGCCTCGGCCTGGCCATCTCGCAGCAGCTCGTGCGCGCCCACGGCGGCCGCATCCTCGTCGATAGCGGCCCCGACTGCGGCACCACCTTCACCATCGAACTCCCCCTCATGGGGCCCGCGCCCGTGGAAGGAGGATGACCCAAGATGCCCGACCGAATCCTCGTGGTCGACGATGACGAGCAGATGAAGTTCATGCTCGCCGAAGCCCTGGCCGCGCGGGGCTACCAGGTCGACGTCGTGGGCGACGCCGAGACCGCCCTCGAACGTCTCGACGAGGGCACTTACGCCATCGTGCTCCTCGATATCTTCCTTCCCGGCATGGACGGCATGGAAGCCCTGCCGCGCATCCTCGAGCGCGACCCCGGCCTGCCCGTCATCCTGATCACCGGCCACGGCACCCGCGAGCTCGCCTACAAAGCCATCCAGGGCGGCGCCTACGATTTCTTCGAAAAACCCTTCAAGATGGACGAGTTTGCCACCGTCCTCCGGCGCGCCCTCGAGCGCCGCGCCCTCACCCAGGAAGTGCGGACCCTCAGCCAGCAGCTCGACGGCGCCACGGGCTTCGCCAGCATCGTGGGCGAGAGCGAGCCCATGCGCGACGTCTTCCGCCTCGTCAACAAGGTCATGTCCACCGACGTCACCGTGCTCATCCGCGGCGAGAGCGGCACCGGCAAGGAGCTTGTCGCCGAGGCCATCCACCGCCGCAGCCCGCGGCACGACAAGCCCTTCGTGAAGCTCAACTGCGTGGCCATCCCCGAGTCCCTCCTCGAGAGCGAGCTGTTCGGCCACGAAGAAGGCTCCTTCACCGGAGCCACGGCCCGCCGCCAGGGCAAGTTCGAGCAGGCCAACCACGGCACCATCTTCCTCGACGAGATCGGCGACATGGGCCTCGCCACCCAAGCCAAGATCCTGCGAGTGCTCCAGGAACGCGAGTTCGACCGCGTGGGCGGCTCCGAATCCGTCAAGGTCGACGTGCGGGTGATCGCCGCCACCAACAAGGACCTCGTGAAGGCCGTCGAGGACGGCACCTTCCGCGAAGACCTCTACTTCCGCCTCAACGTGTTCTCCATCGGCCTGCCGCCGCTGCGCAGCCGCCAAGGCGACCTGGCCCGCCTCATCGACCACTTCGTCGCCCGTTCCTCCCGCAAGCTCGCCAAGCCACTCGACGCCTTCTCCCCCGACGCCATGAACCTCCTCCTCGCACACGCCTGGCCTGGCAACGTCCGCGAGCTCGAAAACGTGGTCGAGCGCGCCGCCGTCCTCGCCGACCGGCCCGTCATGGACGTCGACTGCCTGCCCGCCCAGCTCCTCACCTTCGCAGGCACCACCCCCGAGGAGCCCACCATCGCCCCCGGCCAGAGCCTCGACGACGCCCTCACCGACATCGAGCGCCAGCTCATCCGCAGCGCCCTGCGTCACACCGGCGGCGTGCAGACCCGCGCCGCCAAGCTCCTCGGCATCACCGAGCGCAGCCTCTGGCACCGCGTCAAGAAGCTCGACATCGACGTCGACGAGATCAAAGACGCCAAGCCCGACGCGTAGAACATGCGCTAGCCTGGATTTCTCACCACGCGTTGCGCGGGTGCTGCCTCAAGCGACGCCGACGGCCCCATGGCGGTCATGCTGAGCGGAGCGAAGCATCTCTCAAGGCACTGGGCGCACCGGCAGCCTGTCTCCTGTCGCAACACCTGGCGCTTCGAGAGATTCTTCGCTGGCGCTCAGAATGACCCGGTTCTGTGCACGCTCGCCTATCTGCGTGATGAGAGATGCGGGCTCGCCGTATAGGGCTACCGGAGCTGCCCAGCTTGCACAAGATACTGAGGCAGATGATGGCGCGCGGCGGGGCGGCGGAGCCACCGGCTTGTTTCAGTGGCCTGTAATGAGAGGGCGGAGGACGCCTGCTTATTTCAGAAATCGCCCCGAAAATGAAACAAGGAGGTCGGAATGAAGGCTGAAACGCTGCTCAAGATCGTGCTGTTGGCCACAGGCGCGGCATGCGCGCTGGCGGTCGTGCCATCGGTGATGCCCATGGTGTGGCTGGCGGCGGCCCACGAGTGGCTGGGGCTGGGCGCCATGCCCGCCGGCCCCATCGTGGAGTATCTCGTGCGGTCGGTGTGCGCCTTCTACGCCTTCCTGGGCGGGCTGCTGCTGCTGTGCGTGACCGACGTGCGGCGCTACGCGCCGGCGATCACCTTCACGGCTATCGGCGGCGTGGTGTTCTCCATCTTCCTGCTCATCGTGGACCACGTGGCCGGCCTGCCGCTGTGGTGGACGCTCGGCGAGAGCCTTGCCACGCTGGCCGCGGCCGTGGCCGTGCTGGTGCTTCAGCGCAAGATGGCGCCGAGGCGTAGGGGAGGGGGCTACGGGCGTCAGGGGGCGCTCGCGAGTTGCGCGCGCAGCCACTCCACCGTATCAAGCCCCAGGTCGCACACGCAGCTCGCCAGGAATACGATGCCCTCGATTCGGCCGCTGCGCAGCCACTCCATCCCGAGCTGGTACTGCTGCTGGAACAGCTCGAGCGGCATGGGCTGCTTCTCGCCGTAGTCCCACAGATAGCAGCCGAGCACCTTGCGGACGTCGGGGGCGACGGCCTCGAAGCGGGTGAAGTTGGCTTCCAGTTGCGGCAGGTCGCGAGCCTTCCACGTCCAGAAGGTCGTCACGTCGCACTGGGCCAGCGCCTCGGCCACGGGCAGGTGGAGTTGGTGGGTGTAGAGCACGACCCACAGCTCGAGGGGATGGGCGGCGGCGTGGAGTCGGCGGCGGAAGCCGGCCAGGTCGGCCACGCTGTAGCGGGCGGTGGCGCCCTGGGTGTCGGGCTCGTGGAAGAAGTCGTCGAGGATGCCGCCGGCGATGTTGGGGTGGGCACCGGCGAGTGCCAACACCTCGTCGAGGTCGGTGGCCTGGTCGTTGCGGGTGGACGACGAGTCGCCCACGATGGACCACACGACGCGCCGCAGGGGGAGCATGGCTCGTGCGTGGCGGTCGAAGGGCGGCTCGGGCTTTCCGCCGTAGACGACCATGAGGGCGTTGGGGATGCCCAGGGTGAGCGCGGCCTCGGCGACGGTGATTCGCGAGGGCCGCGGCAGGCCCCAATCCTGGTTCAGGCTTCCGGCTTCGTGTCCCCACAGCCACAGACGGTCGAGCAGGTCGGGTGTCATCTCTGGCCCTCCTTCGCTGGCTCGCCTTGCGGGCACGTCGCGTCTCACTTCGTCGGGCGGGCCTTCTGCCAGCCGTCGGCGAGCATCTGGCTGAGGGCGGCCACGGTGGCCTTGTGTTCGGGCGCGGCGGCCAGGTTGGCGCGGGCCACGGGGCTGGCGCCGTGGTCGTAGAGCTCGCGGGCCGTCACCTTCTTCGTCTTGCGGTCGATCCATTCGGTGTAGCGCCAGCGGCCGCTGCGGAGGGTGTAGCCCATGATCTTTCCGCGGGGGTACTGGCTGAAGGCGGCGCGCTTCCACGGGCGGTCGGGTGCGTCGAGGAGGGGGACGAAGCTGGTGCCCTCGAGGTGCTTGGGCAGGGGCAGGCCAGCGGCCTCGCACAGCGAGGGATAGATGTCCACGGTCTCGACGAGGGCAGTGGACTTGGCTCCGGCGTTCTTCTGGCCGGGCACGTGGCAGATGATAGGCGAGCGGGTGTCGAGCTCCATGTTGGTGTGCTTGCACCAGGAGCCGTATTCGCCGAGCTTCCAGCCGTGGTCGCCCCAGAGGAGCACGATGGTGTCGTCGGCGAGGCCGAGGCGCTCCAGCTCGCCGAGCACGCGGCCCACCTGGGCGTCCATGTAGCTCACGCAGGCGCGGTAGCCGTGGATGAGCTGGCGGGTCTTGGCGTCGGTGAGCTTGCCGCTTTGCGGGATGTCGGTGTACTGGCGCATCTCGCCCCAGTTGGTGAGGGCGAGGGCGGGCGCGTCCTTGGGGGGCTGGCGGAAGCTGGGCAGGGCGATGGCGTCGCGTTGGTAGAGATCCCAGTATCGCTTGGGGGAGTTGAAGGGCAGATGGGGCTTCATGAAGCCGAGGGCCATGAAGAAGGGCTTGCCCTTCAGACGGCGAAGCTCGGCGATAGCCTTGTCGGCGATCACACCGTCGCGGTAGCCGTCGTCGGGCACGTCGGCATCGTCGGTGGCGGGGCCGATGCCCTTCCTGCCGCGGGTGGTGGCGTCGTTCTTCTTCACGGCGGCGATGGCGGCGTCGGAGCGGTAGCCGCGGCCGACCCACGGCCCTTCGGGATGCCACTCGGGCACGCTCCAGCCGAGGGCGTTGTCGTCGCTGCGGTGGTGGTAGATCTTGCCGAGCGACACGGTGGTGTAGCCGTGGTCCTTGAAGTGCTGCGGCAGGGTGAGCACCTTGGGCATGGCCTTGCGGACGGGTGTGGAGAGGCCGTAGATGCGGGTGGTGTCGGGGCGGGTGCCGGTGAGGAGCACGGCGCGGGAGGGGGCGCACACGGCCTGCTGCACGTAGGCGCGCTCGAAGAGCAGGCCGCGGGCGGCCAGCTTGTCGATGTGGGGCGAGAGCACCTGCGGATGGCCGTAGCATCCGAGCTCGGGGCGCAGGTCGTCCACGCAGATGAGCAACACGTTGCGCCTCGCGCTCGGAGCGGCCGCCAGGCGACGGGCCGCCACGGGCCATGCGGCGGCTCCGAGTGCCACGCTTCGCAGAAAGCCGCGTCGGTCCATGGTCATCTCCTCGGCAGGGGGTGTGTGTCGGCTTGGCGCTACTTCGTGGGCGCGGCCCCCTTGGCGGGCGCCTCGGGCTTGGGCTCGGGCTTCGGCTCGGGCGCGGCCTCGATGCGGAGCGCGTGCTTCACGGGCACCACCTTGGCGGCCGCGGCGTCGAACATGGCTTTGGAGCGCTTTGACGCGCTGGCGCGGATGCGGTCGAAGGCCTCGCCTTCCTCGGGCACCATCTGGCGGAAGCGCGGCAGGCGGTTCACCAGATCCTTGATCAGCGACGTCTCGTAGCGCTGCTGCTGGCGGACGGCCTTGTGCACCTCGTCGAAGGGCGCCAAGAAAGGGTTGTCGAGGAACTCCGCGGCCAGGTTGATGCCCTTCGCCAGATCGGCGGCGGCGAACACCTTGGACTCCTTGCCCCAGGTGATCTTCAGGTGCGAGTCCTTGGCTCCCGTGACCTTCAGCGTCAGGCGGTTCAGCTCGTCGTTGAAGGGGAAGAGGTCCAGGATGCCGCGGGGCGAGTGGGGCGACTTGGGGTTCTTGTCGCCCACGAAGCAGAAGGGGTAGCGGGAGCTTTCGAGCTGCACGGCGCCGTCCTGCACGCCGAGCACCTTGTGGCCGTCGGAGGCCGTGGCCTTGCCCGCGGCGAGGTCCACGGTGATGGTGCCGATGTTGCCGTCGCAGCCGATCGCCTTCAGGAAAGCGTAGGCCATCACCAGGTGGCCGTTGCTCCAGGGGTGCACGCCATCGCTGCCGGCCACGTGGTACGCATTGCCATACCTGGCCTTGGCCTTCGTCATCACGTCCACCATGGGGTCGAACACGTTGGCGAACACCACGCCTTCCTTCTGGGCCACCTCTTTGGCGATGTCGCGGAGCTTCGCGAGGGTGGGGTTGTACATCGTTGCCTGCGCGGGGTCGCCGCGGAACGTGTCGGCGTCCACGCAGCCCGGCGAGCCGACGACGATGAGACGCACGCCGGCTTCCTTGAACTTCTTGACCACCGCCGTCTGGGAGTCGCGATACCACTTGCCTTGGCCGTTGGGGTCGAACGGGCGGTAGCCGCCGTCGTTCATCCCGTAGCAGGTGGTCACCACGGTGGGCTTGTAGGGCAGGGTGTCGTTGGCCATGCGGCGCAGGTAGCCGCCGGCGGTCTCGCCGCCCCAGCCAAACTGCATCTGGCGCAGCTTGGCGGCGGGCTGGCACATGAGCAGGTAGTCTTCGATGAGAACGCTGTAGAGTTTCTGCTCGGTGATCGAGTCGCCGATGACGGCCACGAAGTCGCCGTCCTGGAGCTTCGCCTCGCCGGCGAAGGCAGCCACGGCGGCCAGAACGAGAGCCAGCATCCCATTCAACACACGACGCTTCATCACACGGTCTCCAATCCAGAAAGAGGGGATTTTACCGCAGAGCACGCAGAGGACGCAGAGGGAAAACAGGACAAGAGAGCAATAGGGTGAAGACAGAAAGGCAAGAGCACGGGTTCATTCCTGGAGCCCCCACACGCGACGGCGGACGTTGAAGTTGATGAGCAGCCCCACCTTGTGTCCCGAGAGCTTCAGAATAGGAGAGAAGTTGCGCCTCATGGATAGGCACGAGCTGCTCGACGGCTTTGAGTTCCACTGTGGTCGGTCTCGTTCCTGGGTCCGAGCCGCGAAGCGGCGACTCAGCGCTAGCCCAGGGTGACCGAAGGGAACCCTGGGAAACGGGACGGCCCCCCTCTTCTTGGAGCCCCGCCAGGGGCGACTCAAGCGGGGAGCTGAGTCGTCCCTGCGGGACTGCAGAGGGTAGAGGGGGCCATCGCTCCCAGGGCTTTCGCCCTGGGCTAGCGCTGAGCCGCCCTTGCGGGCTATGGCGGACGACGCAGTCTCCATCCGGGAGAGCCTGCCCAGGCGGATCTCCGCCGCGAGCGCTCCATTCTTCTGAAGTGTTATCACTCGCTCTGTTCCTGTCACCCTATGCTCTTCCTTCTCCTGCCTTCGCTCGGCGTCCTCGGCGTCCTCTGCGGTGAGCCTCTTCACGGCAGCTCGGCATCCACGTTAACCCAGCCGCCGTCGTGGTCGTAGGCGGAGCGGTACATGGCATCGAGGGTGGCCTGGGTGCGGCGGCCGTCGCGTCCGGTGCACACGAGGGGGGCGCCGGTGCGGAGGTGTGCGGCGAAGTTGTCGGCGCAGCTCGTCCAGTCGCTGACGGCCGGCACGGGCGCCTTGTCGCCCCAGGCGCCATCGAGGAACCAGCGCTCGAAGGGTTTCTCCAATGGGCCGCCGGCGGCGCGCGAGAGGGCGCCCTCGGTGCCGTGGGCCTCGAGGCGGAAGTACCAGGTGGAATGAGGGTAGCAACTGGTGGCGTACATGGAGAGCACGAAGCCGTCGTCGTAGAGCCAAGTGGCAGCGCCGAGGTCTTCGGCCTCGATGTCGTGGTCCTGCGTCCAGATGCTGCACCGCACCTGTGACGGGATGCCGAAGCAGAAGGCCAGCTCGTCGATGTGATGGATGTTCTGGTTGGAGAGCACGCCGCCGCCGTCCCAGCGTCGGGTGCCGCGCCATCCGCCGTTGCTGTTGAAGTAATCCATCGTGCGGAGGATCTTGAGGCTGGCCTCGGCGCTGAGCCGATGGCCGAGCTTGCCGGCATCGATGGCGGCCTTGACGGCGAGCGGCCCGGGCTCGATGCGGCGGCTGAAGTCCACGGCGAGCGTCAGGCCCTTCTCCTCGGCCAGGCGGATCATGGCGTCGCACGCGGCGAGGGAGGCCTCCATGGGCTTGGTGGAAAGCACGTGCTTGCCGGCGTCGAGCGCCTGAAGGGCCACCTCGGCGTGGTTGCCGGTCTCGGTGAGCACGTAGACGGCCTCGACGGAGTCGTCGTCGAGCCAGCGGGTGAGGTCGGTGGAGCCGGGCACGTCGCACTCCTCGGCGGTGCGCTGCACTCGCTCCTCGACGAGGTCGCACACGCCGACGAGTTCGGTGCCCGAGGTGGCCTTGATCAGCTTCGAGCGGCTGTGTCCCATGCCGAGGCCCACGACGACGAAGCGCACGGGGTCGTCGGCCCAGGGTCGAACGAGGCCCTCGCTCTTCTTGGTATCGAAGAGGCCGCCGGGCGCGGCGGTGGGCCAGGCCTTCTGGATCACCTCCACGGTGCGGCGGCTCATCTCCACGTTGTCCACGGAGCGGTCGGGGTTGTGGGTCTCGGCCGAGACGGGGCCTTGGATGCCGGCGTTGTCGCAGATCTGGAGCACCTTGTCGTAGGGGATCAGCTCGTCGGCGGTGCCGGCCACGGCGCCGGTGGCCTTCACGTGCACGCAGCGGGCGCGCTGGGCCATGCGAATGACGAAGGCGTTCTCGTCGGCGCGGCGCTCGTCGCAGTTCCAGGTGTTGCAGCAGTCCCAGGCGAGGCCCCAGGCGGGCACGCCGAGGGCGTCGAGGAGCACGAACACCTCGTCGGGCGTCACGCCGCAGTTCTCGAAGGCGAGGAGCAGGCCGGCCGCCTTGGCGCGCTCGGCGAGCGGGGCGAACATGTCCAGCACTTTCTGCTGCTCGTCGGGGCGGATGGCGAGGGCGCCGGCGAGTTCGGGCGGCGGCTGCCAGTAGAAGAAGGCGCGCACGAGGCGGCAGTCGAGCGCGTCGGCGGCGCGGAGGATGCCCTCGAGCTTCTCGGCCTCGGCGGCCTGGCGCTCCTGGTCGGGCAGGTGCACCTTGGCGAGCGACGACTGGAGGCAGCCGATGCGCATGCCGTGCTGGTCGAGCAGCTTCTTCACGTCGGCCAGTTGCTCGGGCGACAGGCTCTCGAAGGCGCGGCCAAACACGCGGCCCCGCAGGTCGCAGTGCTTGAGGCCCCACTCCTTCAGATGCGGCAGGGTATCGGCGAAGTCGAGAGCCAGCTCGTCGGTGAAAATCGAGGGGAACATGACCGCTCCTTGTTCGATGGCGAGATTCGTGGACGCGATGCCCCACTGTAGCCGTTCCGGCGCCGATGTCAAGTTGGCTGTGGCCGTGGCCTTGCCTTGACGCCGGCCCCCGCTGGCCGGTATGCTGAATGGCGCGAACAGATACCCTGCGAAGCCTTCTCGGAGCGAGACGGCCGGGCAGGGGGGTGCCGGGCGGCGCAGAGCCGCGAACCAACTCGTGAACCAACCCACCCTTAAGTGGAGAGAGCAATGAGCCAGCCCAAGCGAGTGGTCATCGTCGGCGGCCACAGCAGCTAAGGGACGACCGCGGGGATTGGGACGACCCGGCGCCCAGCGAAAGGGCGAACGCGCGAAACAAGAGGAGCGATGGACATGGCCAACACGCGGATTGTCGTCATCGGAGGTTCGGCTGCCGGGCCGAAGGCGGCGGCCAAGGCGCGCCGGATCGACCCGCACGCCGAGATCACCATCATTCAGAAAGAGGCCGATCTCTCGATGGCCTCCTGCGGCTACCCGTACTACGTCGGCGGGTTCTTCGACGACCGAAGGATGCTCATCTGCACGCCCACCGGGGTGGTGCGCGACCCGAACTTCTTCCTCAATGCCAAGGGCATCACCGCGCGGACGCGCACCGAGGCACTCTCGATCGACCGCGAGGCCCGCACCGTGGCGTGCAAGAACCTCGATACCGGCGAGAGCCAGACCCTCCCCTACGAAAAGCTCGTCATCGCCACCGGCTCCTCGCCCTTCATCCCCCCCGTGCCCGGCATCGAGCTCGAGGGGATCACCACCCTCCAGTCGATGCGCGACGCCGACTACCTGCGGCAAGTGCGCGACGAAGGCAAGGTGAAGAACGCGGTCGTCGTCGGGGGCGGGCTCATCGGCGTCGAGACCTGCGAGGCGCTGCACCTGGCCGGCATCCAGGTCACCATCGTCGAGATGCTCCCCCAGATCGTCACATTCCTCGACTGGGAGCTGGCCAAGCTCGTCGAAAACCACATCAACAGCAACGGCGCCCGCGTCATCACCGGCAACGCCCTGACCGAGTTCGTCGGCAAGGACGGCACCGTGACGGGCGCGCGCCTGGCCGATGGCACCGAGATTCCCTGCCAGTTGGCCGTTGTGGCGGTCGGCGTGCGGCCCAACACGCGCCTGGCTGCCGACGCGGGCCTCGACGTGGGCCGCGGCATCGTCGTCAACCCGCAGATGCAGACCTCCGACCCCGATATCTACGCCATCGGCGACTGCGTCGAGATTCCCCACCGCATCACCGGCAAGTCCGTCCTGGCACCCTTCGGCGACCTGGCCAACCTCGAGGGCCGCGTGGCAGGGCAAAACGCCGCACTGGGCGACGGCGCCACGTTCCCCGGCACCTTCCAGACCGGCGTGTGCAAGGTCTTCGACTACGTCGTCGGCTCCACCGGCCTCTCCGAAACGGCCGCCCGCAAGCAGGGCTACGACGACATCGTGTGCGCCGAATTTGCCGGGCTCGACAAGCCCCCCTTCATGGGCGGCAAGCTGCTGGTCATCAAGATGGTGGCCGACGCCACGACGGGCAAGCTGCTCGGCGTGCAGTGCGTGGGGCCGGGCGACGCGAGCAAGCGCATCGCCATCGCCGCCATGGCGCTCCACGGCGGCCTCACCGTCACCGACCTGGTCAACGCCGACCTGCCCTACGCCCCGCCCTTCTCGCCGGCCCTCGACCCCCTCATCACGGCGGCCCACGTGCTCGAAAACAAGATGCTCGGCCGCATGAAGGGCATCACCCCCATCGAGGTCAAGGCCAAGCTCGACGCCGGTGAGCGCCCCTTGCTGCTCGACTGCCGCGGCCCCGACGAATACGACGCCATGCGCCTCGGCATCGGCGAAACCCTCATCCCCCTCGGCGCCCTCCGTTCCCGCCTCGACGAGATGCCCGGCGACAAGGACGCCGAGATCATCTGCTACTGCAAGATCTCCCTGCGCGGCTACGAAGCCGCCTGCCTGCTCGCCGGCCAGGGATACACCAACGCCAAGGTCCTGGAGGGCGGCATCATGGCCTGGCCCTACCCACGCGAGCGGTAGACCCGGCCGACAGGCGAACGGCGCGCCATGAATAGGAGTGCGCACGCAATGCCGCGATGGTTGGTGATGGCGCTGCTGTGCTGTGGCGGCGTGGTGGGTGGCGCGGCGGCGCAGCCGGTGACCACCGACGTGGCGTTCACGGCCGCCGTCGATGGCACGGTGCAGCGCTACGTGGTCGTCCTGCCGCCGGGGTTCGCGGCCGATGCGTCGCACGACGTGCTGGTGGCGCTCCACGGTCACGGCTCGGACCGCTGGCAGTTCGTGCGCAACCCGCGCGATGAGTGTCGCGCGGCACGCGATGTGGCCGCCGCCCACCGGATGATCTACGTGTCGCCCGACTACCGCGCGCGCACGTCGTGGATGGGGCCGAAGGCCGAGGCCGACGTGGTGCAGATCATCACGGAGCTGAAAAAGAAATACAAGGTGTCGCGGGTGTTCCTGTGCGGCGGCTCGATGGGCGGCTCGGCGTGCCTGACCTTCGCGGTG
This sequence comes from Candidatus Brocadiia bacterium, assembly GCA_016782825.1. Lineage (GTDB taxonomy): Bacteria > Planctomycetota > PUPC01 > DSUN01 > DSUN01 > BS750m-G60. The sequence goes on from JADHXT010000004.1 coordinate 26,099, forward strand.
CTGCACCCCGAGCTGGTGGACGGCGTGGCCTCGATGAACGGCACGGCGAACTTCGTCGAGTATGCGAACTTCCAGGACGCCATCCGCGCGTCGTTCGGTGGCACGAAGGCGGAGGTGCCGCACGAGTACAGGAAGCGCAGCGCCGAGCTGTGGCCGCAGAAGCTCAACATGCCTGTGGGCATCACGGCGTCGGGCAAGGACACGGCAGTGCCGCCCGGCAGCGTGCTGCGGCTGGCCAAGGCGCTGAAGGCGATGGACCGCAAGGTGCTGCTGGTCTACCGCGAGGCGATGGGGCATTCCACCCGCTACGCCGACGCGCGAGCCATCCTGGAGTTTGTGGTTCGGTAACATTTCAGCCAAGTGAAGGGAAGAGCTGGGGGGAACCTTTCCTTCGGCTTCGCTCAGGACAAGCCTTGAGGAGAAATGTCCCCCCCAGACCCCCCTCCAAAGACCTTTACATTGGCGGCAGCCGTGCCCGATCTTCCCGTGGCCATCCCTCCCACAGCATGTGGCCGTGCGTTCCGCGGCGCTCCCTCTCAGTGTGGTGGCTGGGCGGCGCGGCCTTTTGTGCTTGACAGCGCTGGGCTTAGGGGTACAATAAAACGCTCTGGGAGTCTGTACGTCCTCTGTCGCAGAGAGGCCCTCGATGGAAGCTGATGTCCGCGCCCGACTGGCTACGGTGAAACGCATCCTGGCTACCCTCCGGGGGTCTCTTTGACCTGGATACCAAGCAGGCCGCGCTGGCCCGCATCGAAGAAAAGATGGGGCAGCCGAACTTCTGGAACGACCAGGAGCGCGCCCAGGAGCACGTGAAGGAGCTCAAGCGGCTCAAAGTCGTTGTGGATCCCGTGCGGGACCTCCAGCAGCGGGTCGACGACCTGGGCGAGCTCCACGAGATGGCCCTCGAGGAAGACGAAGCCGACACCCTCGCCGAGGTGGACGCCGACCTCGCCGCCCTCGAGACCGAACTCGGGAAGTTAGAGTTCAAGGCCATGCTCGGCGGCGAATACGATCAGGCCGACGCCTTCCTGTCCGTGCAGGCGGGCGCCGGCGGCACCGAGGCCTGCGACTGGGTGGCCATGCTACTGCGCATGTACACCCGCTGGTGCGAGAACCGCGGCTACGACGCCGCGATCATCGATGCCCAGGAGGGCGACGAGGCCGGCTACAAGAGCGTGACGCTCGATGTGACCGGCCCCTTCGCCTACGGCTATCTGAAAAGCGAGATCGGCGTGCACCGCCTCGTCCGCATCTCGCCCTTCGACGCGGCTGCACGGCGCCACACCTCGTTTGCCTCGGTGGACGTGGCGCCCAAGATCGAAGCCGACGTGGAAATCGAGATCGACGAGAAGGAACTGCGCATCGACACCTTTCGCGCAGGCGGCCCGGGTGGCCAGCACGTGAACGTCACCGACTCTGCGGTGCGGATCACCCACCTGCCCACCGGCCTCGTCGTCTCGTGTCAGAACGAGCGATCGCAGCACCAGAATCGCGCCGTGGCGATGAAGGTGCTCACGGCGCGGCTCTACGCGCGCCGGCAGGAGGAACGCGAGGCCGAACTGGCCGCTCTCAGTGGCGTCAAGGTCCAGATCGCCTGGGGCAACCAGCGGCGCAACTACGTCCTCCAGCCCTACACGCTCGTGAAAGACCTCGTGGCCGAGGTCGAGACGGGCGACGTGCAGCGCGTCCTCGACGGCGACCTCGACCCGTTCATCGAGGCCACATTGCGCAAGCGCATTGGCCAGCAGGCGTCCAAGCCCGGCAGCTAGCCCAGGCCCGGCCGCCGACCCGAGGAGACCCCAGCACCCGATGAACCCACTCCAGACGGTGGACCCCCAGATCTTCGACGCCCTGCGCGGGGAACTCCATCGCCAACAAGTCGGGCTCGAGCTGATCGCTGCCGAAAACTACGTCAGCGAGGCCGTCCTCGTGGCGCAGGGCTCGGTGATGACCAACAAGTATGCCGAGGGCTACCCCGGCAAGCGCTACTACGCCGGCTGCGAGTTCGTCGACATCGCCGAGCGCCTCGCCATCGAGCGCGCCAAGCAGATCTTCGGCGCCGAACACGCCAACGTGCAGCCCCACTCCGGCTCCCAGGCCAACATGGCTGTCTACTTCGCCGTCCTCAAGCCCGGCGACACCATTCTCGCTCTCGACCTCGCCCACGGAGGCCACCTGTCCCACGGCGCCGCCAAGAGCTTCAGCGGCAAGATATTCAACTCCGAGTCCTACGGCGTGGACCGCGACACCGAGACGCTCGACATGGACGCCGTGCGCGCCATCGCCCGCGACTGCCGGCCCCAGATGATCGTCACCGGCGCCAGCGCCTACTCCCGATTCATCGACTACGCCGCCTTTGCCGACATCGCACGCGAGGTGGGCGCCTACCTCCTGGCCGACATCGCCCACGTGGCCGGCATGATCGCCGCCGGCCTCCACCCCTCGCCCGTGCCCCACGCCGACTTCGTGACCGCCACCACCCACAAGACCATGCGTGGCCCCCGCGGCGGCATCATCCTCTGCTCGAAGGAATACGCCGCCAAGATCGACTCGTGCATCTTCCCCGGCATCCAGGGCGGCCCGCTCATGCACACCGTGGCCGGCAAGGCCGTGGCCCTCAGCGAAGCCCTGCACGGCGGATTCCAGGAATACCAGCGCCAGATCCTGGACAACTGCCAGGCCCTGCTCGGCGAACTCAAGCGCCGTGGCTACCGCATCGTCACCGGCGGCAGCGACAACCACCTTTTCCTCGTCGACCTCCGCGACCAGGACATCACCGGCCGCCTCGCCTGCACGCTGCTCGATGACGCCGGCATCACGCTCAACCAGAACCTCATCCCCTTCGACCCCCGCAGCGCCCGCGAAACCAGCGGCATCCGCATCGGCACGCCCGCCGTCACCACCCGCGGCATGAAAGAGCCGCAGATGGTGCAGATCGCCGACTGGATCGACCAGGTGCTGCGCCACCGCGACGACGCCACACTCCGCCAGCGCATCCGCGCCGACGTGGCGGAGCTGTGCGACGCATTCCCCATCTACCGCAATGGGCTGATGGCGATGCTCTTCTCCGAACTTCCCCAACAGGTTGGCGCCTGAACGAGGACCCCGCCGATGAAACGTTCCCGCGTGCTTCCGCTCGTCTTGCTGCTCGCCGCCTCTGTGTCCATGGGGGCCACGCGCACGACCGTCATGCACCGCGTCCGTCAGCAGAGCGCGGCCGCGCTGCGCTCCATCCGCGAGGAAGTCAAATCGTGGATGGCCGTCATGCGCCGCGGGGCGACCGGCACCCGCAAGGGCATCGCCGGCGCCGGAGCCAGCATCACCCGCGGCGGCCGCCAGGCCATCGACGGAGTGAAGGGCACCGCCCAGTACCTCGGCCGCGAGACCCGCCGCCAGGTGCACGACACCATGACCCTCGTCGCCCGCGAGTTTGTGCCCGTGGGCGAGCACGTCACCGTGCGCGCCGAATCCACCGCGCCCATGGCCGTCCCGTCGCCCATCAGCGAGCCCGCCTTCCTGCGCGCCCACGACATCCAGCTCGCCTGGCACATCACCACCGCCGGCCGCGACATCCGCCAAAGCCTCCTCATGGACGCCAACCTGCTCCTCGAGGACCTGGGCAACGACATCTACGCCCTCGACCCCCGCAACGGCATCGCCAACTGGGTGTTCCCCCTCCCCGCACGCTCCATGTACGACCTGACCGAGGGCGACGAGACCATCGCCGTCGTGGCCAACGACGTGCTCTACGACCTCGACCGCGACGTGGGGCTCCCCCGCATCCGCTTCGTGCTGCCGTTCCCCACCGCCAGTCAGCCTGCGCTCTACGGCGACTCCGTGATCCTCGGCTCGGCCGACGACCGCATCTACTCGCTCAACCGCAAGGACCGCACCCGCGAATGGAGCTACCTGGCCACGGGCCACGTGTTTGCCGGCGTCGCCGTGAAGGCCAACACCGTATACTTCGGCCAAACCAATGGCAAGGTGTTCGCCTACCAGCCCGGCAGCCGCAGGCCCATGTGGGAATACACCGCCGACGACGCCGTCATGGTGCGGCTCGTCGCCGATGGCGACAACCTCTACTTCCCCGCCCACGACCTGTTCGTCCACGCCCTCAACCGCCTCGGCGGCTTCCGCGTGTGGAAGTTCCCCGTCCGCGGCAAGGTCACCCAGCCCGTGTGGGCCGAGAGCGAAACCATCTACTTCGCCGCAGACGGTGATGGCTTCTACGCCGTTGACCGCGACAAGGGCGAGCAGCTCTGGTTCGTCCGCGGCGGCAAGTGGCCCGTCGCCGTGGGCCAGAAAAACATCTATCTCGAAGGCCCCGACCAGACCATCCTCTGCGTGAGCCGCGACACAGGCAAGGAGCAATGGCGCGTCTCGGCCAAGCCCTTCACCCACTTCGTCCGCAACACCACCACCGACTACATCTACCTCGTGACCAACCGCGGGCAGGTGCACGCCCTCTACCTCCGCGGCGACCACATCGAGAAGAAGAAGACCCCCGTCAAGGCGCCCATCGAAGCCCCCGGCCCCGCGAAGCCCAGCGTGGAAGAGCCCGCCGCCGAGCCCAGGCCCGCCACCGAGCCGGCCGTCGAGCCGGAACCTGCGGCCGAGCCCGAGCCGGCCGTCGAGCCCGAGGCCCCTGCCGAGGAAAAGCCCAAGGCCGGCGTGCCCGGCATCAAGACGGACGACGAGGACTTCTAGCCCCCGCGTCCTCTCTTCTCGCGGCCCGCACCCGGAGGCATCGCCCGTGATCATCCACAC
>JADHXT010000143.1 GCA_016782825.1 Candidatus Brocadiia bacterium
TCGCCGGCCGTACGGATCGTGCGGGCCGCCCCCAGCGCCGTGTATACCACACCACAGCCCACCGGAATCGCCAGGCCCCACATCGCCCCGGGCGGCAGCGACACGAGCTGCATGAACACCATCGAGATGAGCGACGCCGGCACGGTGGCGTAGACGGCCATCGTGAGCGACTCGGCATACACCAGCGAGCCACGCAATACGGCGTTCACCGCCACACCCGCCACCGAGCACAGCAGCGCCAGGATGAAGAGCTGGAAGCCGTTCATCAGCGCAAACGGCAGCACCGAGCGCAGCGACGTGGCCGTTTGCATCTGCCGCACGGCCCCCGCCGCCCACGTGCCCACGGCCGCGGCGTCGAGGGTGGACAGTGCGGCCAGCTCGGACTTCACCGTCTGCTGGCTCCGCAGCCCGGCCACGGTCACCTCGGACGACGACAGCACGATGATGAAGTCGGGCGGGATCAGGCGGTCGCGCAGGGCCTGGTCTTCCTTCACCTCGGCCTGGAGGATCTGTGGCGTGGTGCCCTCGCGTCCCGTGGCGTCGGCCAGCGCGGTAAGGGCGGTGGTCTGACACAGGATGTGCACCTTGCCCTTCTCGAGCTCGAACTGCGCCTTGCCGTTCACGATCTTGAACGCGGGGAACTGGCCGCCGTTGTCCTCGACCCGCTTCTTCATCTCGGCCACCTTCTCGGCATTGTCGTAGCCGTAGACCGGCGGCTTGTCCTGTCCCTTCTCTTTGCCCTTGGCTTTGCTCTCGGCTTTCCCCTCGGATTTACCCTCGGCTTTCCCCTCGGCTTTCCCCTCGGATTCACCCTCGGCATCATCCTTCTCCGGGTCGCGATCGAACACTTCGATCTTGTCGCGCCCCAACACCACGATCGTGCTGGACTGCGGGCAGCCGACAAGCTCCGTGGTCTTCTCCGTCGTGTCCAGCGTGTCGCCCGTATCCAGCACGGCGACGATCGAGCGATGGCCTTCCTTCCCGCCCGTGCGATAGGCCCACACGGTGCGCGGCAGGTCGCCTCCGGCGCTGGCCTTGCCATCGGCGAAGGCCACCTCGCCGAGCTTCACGCCCAGTTCACTGGCGTGCTCCGCCGCCTGCTTGAAGTGCCCCACCGCATCCACGCCCAGGCCCACCGCCGTGAGCACGAGCGCCACGATGACGACGAACAGCAGGCTGCGCGTGAACGGCTGGTCGTGCACGTCCGAGTAGTGCTTGAGACTAAAGACACAACGGAGTATGCTGAGGAAGTGATTCGGGTACGGCTGGGACATGCGACTTTCCATCGGGAGGGGGGTACAATGTGGATGGCTATGCCGACCACAAGGGGATTTAGCTTATCAGAATGACACGACGCATGCAAACCACCGTGCGCCGCTCGGCACGCGCGGCTCTCGTCCTGGCCTTGTGCCTCGCCGTGCCCTCGCAGCGGGCCGCGCGCGCCGCTCCGGCCGCCAAGCCACGTCTGTGCATCGAGTATCTGCCCGCCATCGTCTATGACGACGAGGCCATCACCCTCTGCGGGCGCGTGGAGGCCGAGGGCGGCCCGGCCGCGTTCCAGTATACGGCGTCGCTCCTCGACAGGTCGGAGCGCGTGCTCGCATCGCACCTCGAGCGAGGCGCTGCCAAGCCTGGCCAGCCGTGGCGCTGCCGCACTTCGCTGCGCCCCAAGAGCGGAACGCCCCACGCCCTGCTGGTGCGCCTCGCCACGCCGAAGGCAGGCTCCACCCTGGCCTCTGTGCGGGTGCCCATTCTGAGCGGCCAGGCCCGCCTTCCCGCCCTCACCGCCAAGGGCACCCGATTGGCCGATGCGGAGGGCCGCCTCGTCCTCGTGCGCATCCAGCATCGCGTGTGGGAGCGGAAGGACACGTGGCCTCTCTTCCGCTGGATCGGCCACAAGCTGTATGGCGACACGTGGTCGGTGAGCCGCGCCCTCGTGCTCGGCGACGACCTGGGCATGCCCGAGGGCGGCTACCTCGGGCGCCTGGGCACCCACCGCAGCCCGAGCATCCACGTGCTGCGAGTGGCGTCGCAAGGCTCGGGCGCCAGCCCGTCGGCGCTCCGTGCCGTGGCCCTGCTCAGCCGCACGGCCCTCGATGCGACCCCCGGCCTGGCGCTGCTGTCGCTCGGCTGGCGCGAGCCCGACGTGGGAGCCGACGTCATGGAGTTTGGCAAGACGCTGGAGTTGATCGTCCAGCAGCTCGAGCGGCGCGGCTGCGAGCGGGTGCTCGTGCTCGGCCCGGGCGGGCCGCCTGGCCTTCGGAAGCGCCTGGCCCCCTACGCCGCCGCGGCCCGGCGCGTGGCCCACACCTACGACGGCCGCTTCGTCGCGCTCGCCCCGGCACTCACCGACGCGCATTTCCTCAGCGGCGCCGCCGACAGCCCCCTCCGCTTGCGCCTGCCCAACGCCGCGGGCCACGCCGCGCTGGCCGACGCCATCCTGGCCACTCTCAAGAAGATCACCCGCTGAAGCCGTTCACGCGCGCTCCGCGAGGAACGCCTCGACTTCATCGCAGGTGGGGATGCCGGTGCGCCCGCCGAGCGCGCGGCACTTGAGCGCGGCAACGGCCGAGGCGAAGCGGGCGTTGCGAGCCACGTCCCACCCGCGGGCCAGGCCGAAGGTGAAGGCGCCGTGGAACACGTCGCCGCAGCCCGTGGTGTCCACCACGTCGACCGCGAAAGCGGGACAGCGACCCACCTCGCCGTCCTCGAGCCAGATGCACCCCTGGTCGCCGAGGGTGATCATGGGCACGCGGCCGCCCAGATCGGCGACCTTCCGCAGGTCGCCCTCGATGTCTCCCGTGCCACCGTGGCGCGCGGCGCATTCGGCCGAGTAGATGGGATAGTCGGTGTGGCGGACGAGATCGAGAAACGTGTCCGACAGCCCCTCGTAGTCGCCGCACACGGGCACGCCCAGTTCCCGGGCCCGCCGAGCCGCCAGGAGTTGTGCCTCGGGCCACCAGCCGTCCACCAGGATGGCCTTGGCCGAAGCGATGCGGCCGAGGTCGAGGGCCTCGACCGAGCCGTCCAGGCCGCGGCCGCGGAAGTAGCGGAAGTAGCGCTCGCCTTCGGTGCGGTCCACGGTGACGGCGCACACGGGGCTGCGCCCGTCGGGGCACACCTGCACCTGGCTGGTGTCCACGCCTTCGCGCTGGAACTGATCGAGGATGAAGCGGCCGGCCTCGTCGCTGCCCACGACGGTCCACATCTCCACACGGCCGCCGAGGCGGGCCATGGCCACGGCGGCAGTGGCCGCCAGGCCGCCGCCCTGCACCAGGTAGTCGCTGGCCGGTCCGAAGGTGCCCACCACGGGCTCGTCGCACAGCCACAGGTGGTCGACCACGGCCAGGCCGATGCTGATGAGTTCCGCTGCCATCGCCGATCTCGGCCTCCTGTCAGTGTCGGCCTCCCCGGCCGCATCATATCCCAGGGGCGAGCCAAGTCAAGTGGCACGCGAACCGACACGTTCCCCTCAATCCGGTCATCCCGAGCGAAGTCGAGGGATCTGGCCGAGACGCGCGCACGCGCCGCAGCACCACGCCATGGCCATCTCGACCAGATTCCTCGGCTTCGCTTCGCTCCGCTCGGAATGACGAGTTCGGACACGGTGCTTCCTCAATGCCCGGAGGATCTACCTCGATTCAGCCCGATGGCCAAGCTGCGTTCCGCCGGAACTGAAGATGCGTCGGCCACGCGAAGCCACTTGTTTCCCCTGGGACGTTTTCGTATACTTCTGGCGCACGGAGCGTGCATCTTCCATCGCTCGGAGAATCCTGAACTGGAGTGTGTGATGAAGCGTTGCGCGGCAATCTTGAGCGCGATGGTTCTTGCGGCAGGCTGCTACGCCGAGGCGCCGAAGCCCGATGCCGACGGCTGGTACACCCTGTTCGACGGCAAGTCGCTCGACGGCTGGAAGGCCAGCGAGAAGGCCGCGTCGTTCAGCGTCCGCGACGGGATGCTGTGCGTGGAGGACGGCCGCAGCCACCTGTTCTACATGGGGCCGGCGTGCGACCACAACTTCACGAACTTCGAGTTGAAGCTCGACGTGATGACCACGCCAGGCGCGAACTCCGGCGTCTTCTTCCACACCCAGTGGCAGGAGCGCGGCTGGCCGCGGCTGGGCTTCGAAGCACAAGTGAACACCACGCACCGCGACCGCGTGAAGACGGGCAGCATCTACCACGTGCGCGACGTGCTCGACAAGGCGCCCTCGAAGGACAACGTGTGGTTCGCCTACACCCTCCGCGTGCGCGGCAAGCGCGTCGTCGTGGAAGTGGACGGCAAGGTGGTGAACGACTACACCGAGCCGGCCGCCGTGCAGGGCGCCCGCAAGCTTTCGAGCGGCACCGTGGCCATCCAGGGCCACGATCCGCGCAGCAAGGTGTACTACAAGAACATCAAGATCAAGCCGCTGCCCGACTAGACTCCGCGGTCCGGGCGCACGGGCCGCTGCTCGTGTCACACAATTAGCGCTTGACAGCCGCCGTGCTTCCATGTAAGCTGTAGAAGTTGGAATGGACGCCGCAGTCCACCATCCCCCCTGTCTGCGAAGGAATACGGTTACTGCGCGGCATCGAAGCGCATCCGCCGCAAACCCCGCCACGCACCCATGATGTCGAATACGTTGGCCCCGCCCGCATGCAGCGCGGGGCCGTGGCAGAGGGGACGCCACGAGATAGCCAGACCCAGGACACATGGACGGGAGACTTCACACTCCCGCTCCATGGAACCCGAGCGCCGCCGGTACGCTGCGGTGGCACACCACGAGTTACAGAGGCCCTGAGGCGAACCGCCCGTGCCGGAGCGGCGAAGCCAAGTAGTACCCACTCAAGGAGTTGCAGGCCCATGGCCGAGCTTGTCAAAGGCATCCTCACCGTCGGGAGGGACGGCAATGGCATGCTGCGCGACCCCGCGCACCTGTTCCGCAAGAACAACAACCGCATCATCGTGCCCCGCAACCTCGTGCGTCGCTTCCGCCTCGCCGAGGGCGCGCTGGTGGAAGGCTCGGCCGTGGAAGACCACCGCCGCGGCCACGTGGTGGACCACGTGCGCTCGGTCTGTGGCCTCGCCGCCGACCAGTTCGTCCACCGCACCCCCTTCGACCGTCTCGTGAGCATCGATCCCGACGACCGCTTCCACATCGGCCGATACCCCAAGCTCACCATGCGGGTCATGGACCTCTTCGCGCCCATCGGCAGAGGCACCCGCGGCATCATCGTCAGCCCGCCCAAGGCCGGCAAGACCACCATCCTCGAAGACCTGGCCAACGCCATCCTCACCGTGCATCCCACCACGCGAGTCCTCGCACTGCTCATCGACGAGCGCCCCGAGGAAGTCACCATGTTCCGCCGTGCCACCGAGGCCGAAGTGTGGGCCTCGAACATGGACCAGCCCTATGCCGACCACGTGGCCCTCGTGAGGCTCTGCCTCGACCACGTGCGCTGCGAGCTCGAGTGCGGGCGCGACATCGTGGTGCTCATGGACTCCATGACGCGCATGGCCCGCGCCTTCAACGTGGAGGGCAGCGGCTCCGGCCGCACCCTCACCGGCGGGCTCGACGCCAGCGCCATGCAGGTCCCACGCCGCTTCTTCGGCCTGGCGCGCAACTGCGAGGGCGGCGGCTCCGTCACCGTGATCGCCACGGCGCTCGTCGACACAGGCAGCCGCATGGACAACCTCATCTTCGAGGAGTTCAAGGGCACCGGCAACTCCGAGATCGTCCTCGACCGCGAGCTGGCCGAGCTGCGCATCTTCCCCGCCATCAACATCAAGGCCAGCGGCACCCGCCGCGAAGAAAAGCTCTACGCCCCCGAGGAGCTCGAGATGGTGCACCGCCTGCGCCGCGTGCTGGCCGACCAGACGCCCGTCGAGGCCATGACCCACCTGCTCGCCAAGATGACCAAGACCGAAAGCAACGAGGAGTTTCTCGCCAGCCTCCCCGGCTTCGGCAACGGCAACAGCCGGCGTTGACTTCCCGCCACACAGCCCCCATAATGGGCGCGGAACTTCGCCTCGCTCCTCTTGCTCATCGCCCAGGAGGCCTGGTGTGAATCGTCGCGCCCCTCTCGCCCTGCTGCTCGTGCTCGCCGCGGCCACGGCCCACGCCCGTGGCCTCGCCTCCCACACCCTCGACCGCGTGGCCTCGGCCTGCGTGCTCGTGCAGGTATCCCAGGGCGGCAAGGGGGCCTCTGGCTCCGGCTTCTTCATCAGCCGCAACCAGGTGGTGACCAACGAGCACGTGGTGCGGCCCGCCATCGACGGCGAGGCCGACATCACCCTGGTCATCGGCGGCGGCACCAAGACACCCAAGGTGGTTCCGGCCTCGCTCGTGGCCGTGGACAAGGAGCTGGATCTCGCCCTCCTGCGCGCCGACTACTCGTCGCGCGCCTCGCTGTCCTTTGAGTCCGAAAGCCGCCTCCGCGTGACCGACCCCGTGTGGGTGGTCGGCTTCCCCTTCGGAGCCCAGCCGGGCCTCGAGCCCACCGTGACCGCCGGCACCATCTCCTCGCTGCGCAAGGGCGACGGCGACGGCCTGCGGCAGGTGCAGCTCGACGCCGCCGTCAACCGCGGCAACAGCGGCGGGCCCGTGATCAACGCCCTTGGCAAGGTGATCGGCGTCACCCGCGCCGTCGTCAATCCCGAGGTCGGCAGCGGCATGGCCCTCGCCATCCCGTGCGGAGCCACGTCCGCATTCGTCGAGCAAGGCAAGAAAAAGCGGCAGCGCAAGGCCATCCTTCGCGTGCGCGGCAAGGTGCGCCAGCCCGGCGTGCGGATCGTGCGGTGCGAGAAGACCGAGGAGGCCTGGGGCACAGCCGCGCGTTTCACCGTGCGTGGCTCCCGCGATGCCGGCGAAGCCGACCCGCTGGGCGTGGAGTTCACCGACCGACGCCGCGAGGTGGTGCACCGCGGTACCCTGGACATCAGCGGCCTGGACGCCCGCCAGGAGAAGGTGTTCATCATCCGGCTGAAGGGGGTGGATTTCGCAGACGTGGCAGGGTGCGAGATCGAGGACTGAGCGGCGCGGCTACTTCTTCCCCAGCACGCCCTGGATCACCTCGGCGGTGAGGAACTCGGGGTGTTCGCCCCAGGCCACCGTCCACTTGCCCTTCCGAGGACGGAGCAGGTAGCAGTAGGGCGTCTTCCGCTTGTCGATCAGATAGCGCATGTGCAGGTCGCCGTCGCAGTCGAGGCCGATGCGGAACGGCAGGTCGTACTGGCTGCGCAGCGGGGCCACGAGCGTCGGCGCGTCCTCCAGGTCCACCACGCACAGCCCAGCGGTGGCCAGGCCCTCGGGAGCAAACTCCCGGGCCAGCTTGGCCACGGGGGCGAGCCAGGGCTGGCTCTTGCCGCCGTCGCGCGGGTGCCAGAAGAGCAGCAGTGCAGCGGCGGGCCTCTCCCGAGCGAGATCGAGCTCGTCACCGCCGAGCCACGCCTCCACCTCGTCGGCAATCCCGGGGGCATCCCGGCCCACCATGTCGTCGGGGCGCGGCTTGCGCAGCTTCTTGGCATCGGGGAACCACACGCCCACGGCGATGGCGCCGGCGAGCACCATGCCGCTCACGACGGCAATCTTCCCCAAGCGTCGTGCCAACGGGCCTGCCATACGAAGAGCCTCGAACGCGGGCGCCCTGCCACGAAGCAGGCGGGCATCCACACCGAACGCAGGCGATTCTATCCCTCGCCGCGCGTGAAGTCAAACGACGCGGCCTGTGCCCCCGACCGCCGGAGTGGCTCGCTTGACATACGGTCGGGCGGCGGGTAAGCTGGCCGCGTTAGCCGCCATCATCCCCTGGGAGACCGTGCATGGATCTTCGTTCGGCCGTGGACCGTGTGTTCCAGTCCTACGATGTGCGGGGCATCTACCCCGACGAGTTGACCACCGACATCGCCTTCCGCGTGGGCCGCGCCCTGGCGGCTTATCTCGCCGAGGCCATGCGCATCGAGCACGGCCACGTGGCCATCGGCCGCGACATGCGCACCGGCTCCGAGGACATCGCCGCCGCCGTCGCCCACGGCCTCGAAGCGGGCGGCATCACGCCCGTGGACATCGGCCTGGTGAGCAGCGACATGGTGTATTTCGCCGCAGGAGCCTATCCCAACGACTTCGCGGCGGGCATCATGATCACCGCCTCGCACAACCCCAAGGAATACAACGGCTTGAAGTTCGTCCTCAGCGGCGCCCGCTCCATCTGCGCCAACACCGGGATGAA
>JADHXT010000144.1 GCA_016782825.1 Candidatus Brocadiia bacterium
AGCGGCCCGCACTGGTGCGCGGGTGGGAGCGGATGTTCCTCGACATGGTCGAGCGGCCTGAGTGGGTGCACTTCCTCAGCCGCACGTTCACCGACTTCTACCGCGAAGACTACGCCCGTGCCGCCGAGGCAACGAATGGCAGGATCGACCTCTACCTCGTCATCAGCGACCTGGGTTCCCAGGCAGGACCGCTCATCTCCTTGCCGATGTTCCGCGAGTTCGTCGCACCGTATCTCAAGGAGATGATCGACTGCATCCACGGCCTGGGAGCGAAGGCTTTGTTTCATAGCTGCGGCGCGATAGGGCCATTCATCCCGAACCTGATCGCACTAGGCGTGGACGTCTTGGACCCGATCCAGCCGGTGGGGGCGGAGATGGCGCCGGAGCGGCTCGAGGCCGACTTCGGCGACCGGCTGAGCTTCCACGGAGGCATCGACATGCAGCATCTGCTGCCGCACGGCTCGCCCCAGCAGGTCCGCGACGAGGCCCGCAGGTACTGCGAGACGCTCGGCCGCAATGGCGGCTACATCCTTGGCCCCGCCCACCTGTTCCAGCCGGATGTGCCGCCGGAGAACATACTCGCCGTGTACCAGGCCCTATGACGCATTGCGTCGCGGAAGAAGAGCTCGATGTCCCATCGCCTGGCGTACCTGTGGATGGGACGCGAGCGGCACAAGGCAGATGCTCGAAGATGCTGGACAGCAGACAGGGAGGCCAGCTTAGGGCAGGGCGCCGGTGAGGCGCTGGATGCCGGGGGCGCGGGCGATCTCCTTGCCGTCGCACAGGACGCGTAGCCCCGCGCCCTTGCCATACCGAGCGCCCGTCTTGTCCCAGACGATGGTGACGGTCCGGCCGCGATAGGGCACGCCGTCGAGGCAGAAGTAGTCCCACGCCTCGGCCGGCACCAGGGGGTTGACCTCGACCGTGTCGTCGTCGCGGGGCCGCAGGCCGACGAGGCCGGTGATGACCAGGTCGCAGAAGGTCGAGTGGTTGTAGTCTTTGCCGCGCTCCACGCCGCCTTTGCCGGCGTCCCACGTGCCGTTCTTCCACGACTTGAGCCGCGTGCGCGAGATCCAGTCGCCCGTGTGCGGGTTCAGGTTCTCATCAATCCAGGGCACCACGCGGCCGGCGTCGCGCTTGAGGCGATGGCACTTGGCGTAGGTCTTGAGCAAGGCAAGGTAGTCCTTCGGGCCGATGTGGTCCTGGGGCGGGCCGTTGAGCAGGTTGGCCAGTGCCGTGAGGGTGATCGAGGTGGCGTAGGGCCAGCTCGGGCCGTTCCACTGGCACTCGTGGCCCCGGTAGGACACGGCGAACTTCGGGTGTCGTTGCTCGGCCGTGGTGGGGCCGAAGGGGGCGAGGAAGCCCTGCGGGTCCAGGAGCTGCCGCCACGCGACGGCCTGGGGCGGGTCGGGCAGGCCGACGTACCAGGGCGTGTAGCCGTGGAGTTCGCGGACGTCGGCCAGCGCGACCGCGGCCTGGCCCTTGCGGTCGCGGCGCAGGACCTTGTAGAACTGGGCATTGCTGTCCCAGAGGGTCGCCTGCACCAGGCGCTTGATCTCGGCGGCCTTGCCGCGGAACTCCTTTGCCACGTCGGGCTTGCCCGCGAGGCCGGCGATGCGCGCGATGGCCAGCGCGTCGCCGTACATGTAGGAGTTGATCGTCGCGCGGTAGCCGCTGCCGCCGATCGAGACCTCCATGCCGTCGCGATCGTCAATCTGCCAGAACAGGCCGCTGGGGCCGCGGCGGCTCTTCTCCCAGGCGGCGTAGTTGGCCATGAGGTCGGGCAACAGGTCCACGAGCAGCTCGCGATTGGGGCGCACGCGGTGGCGCGCCCAGAGGGCGTCGGCGGCCCAGAAGCTGTAGCGCCGCGGCCCGCCGCCCTTGCGGAACCAGAAGACCGCGTAGTCGTCCAGGTACTTCGGCTCGCGCAGCCAGCGGCCCTCGTAGAAATGGTGGCCGGCCGGGCAACTGATCGTGTTGTGCTTCCCCGCCCAGCCGACCTTCGGCAGGAACTCGGTGATGACGAAGCCGTCGGGCGTCTGCTTGATGTGCTTGCGGTAGGTCCACCAGCGGAAGTAGTAAATCTCCTCCAGTTCCTTGTCGGGACACTCGAACCGGGGGATGTTCGCCCGCAGGAAGTCCCACGCGGCAGCGTTGGGCACGTGCTGGGGGTAAAGCTCCTCGTCGTGCTCGTTGAAGCGGTCCACGTAGGGCTTGAAGCTATCTGGCTTGAGGACGGCAGGCTGGGGCGGCCACAGGTCGCGGCCTTCGTGAATGGCCACGCCGATCTGCTCGACTTTGCCCTTGCGCCCGTTGTACCACAGCAGCCAGCGTCCGTTGCCGCCTTCGCCCGCCGAAGCTGGGCTTCGTCGCCCACGCGAAGGCGGGTGGAAGATGGCGTAGGGCTTGTAGCAGGCGTCGCTGTCCCAGGCTCCCTTGACGGGGAAGAGGATGGGATTGGCGGGGTGGCGCTCCCAGGCGGTGAGGCCGTCGCGCGAGCGGGCGAGGCCGATCTGGGCGAGGTGCTCGTTGGCAAAGCCGATGTAGAACATCACGTGCCAGCCGCCCTCGCGGATGACCTGGCAGGCCGTGACCTTGTGCTTCTCCCACGCGCTCTTGGGGTCGGCCTGGAACACGGGGTTGCCGGGGTGCTTCGTCCATTTCAGGCCGTCGGGGCTGGTGGCGTAGCCGATGGCGTTGGGCTCGTATTGCTCGCCGCCTGAGTACCACATGCGGTACTGCTGCCGCTCCTCGTCCCAGAGCACGTGCGGGCACATGACCGCGATGTTCTTCTCCCAGCCCGGCTCGGCGCCGAGCACGGGGGTCTTGCTCATCCGCGTCCAGGCCACGCCGTCCTTGCTGGTCGCGTAGCCGATCCAGGAGCGGCCGGACGCCTGGCCTGTGTACCACATGTGGTACGTGTCGCCGCGCTTGAGCACGCTCGGGCGGTTGAGGCCCTTCTCCCACGGCGTGTCAGGGTTGGGGCTGAGGACGATCTTCGGCTCGCCCCACGCCAGGCCGTTGGCGCTTTCGGCCAGGGCCAGGCTGGCTTTGGGCCGCCACGAGAACCACATGCGGAACCTGTCGCCCTCGCGCAGCACCGAGATGTCGAAACACGTGCCGAGCTTTCCGCCGAGGACTGGGCCGCCCTCGTGCTTGCGCCAGCCTCCCGCCGCACCGCTCATAGTCTGTCCTTTCTCCTGTGTCGCGGCCGCTAGTGGGCACGCCAGAGCGGCCAACGCGAGCCACGCCAAGTGAGTCGTCGGTTCCATTGCGCCGTCTCCGTTCGCGTGTCATTCGCCAGTGGTCAGCACGCGGTCCACGCGCTGCTGCCAATCGCGCAGGGGGTTCGTGCGCCACATCGCGCGATTCACTTCCCATCCACGAAATGCCAGCGACCCCAGAGTTGGGGCATGAGCATGGCTTCTGAGGGCACATCACTGGTGATGGCGGTGCCCTTGTTGCACCAGTACACGCGCTGCGATGTATGGGACCCATCTCCACGCAGCACGCCGATATCAGCCTTCACCTTCATCCCGACGACAGGCTCAAGGCCGAGGGCGGCAAGAGGAACCGAGATTTCATGTCCGCCCTTCTCCACCGCGAGTTGGGCCTGATCGCTCACATCATCCACTCGGTCGATATGGATCGTCCGCCAGGGCGAGGAGAAGGACACAGGATCCCTGGTGCCAGGTACCACCGCCCGGTAAACGAGCGCCAAAGTCCTGCCTTTGACCTTGGTAATGAGCAACCGGATGTCTCCCTTCACTGGGTCCGCCCTTTTCGGGTCAGCCTTGGGATCCGCGCCGATCATGATATCAAGCGCGCCACCTGTCTTGAACGCCGCATTCGCCATCTCGCCCGAGTTCCTCAGAAGCTCTGGCTCGCTCGTGCGCCAGGCCGCGTAGAGCTTGCCGCCTGACACACACACGGCCGCAGACACATTGTAGGGTCTGCTCTTGGAGTCGAGCCACGCTGCCACACCGCGCTTGTCCACCGCTGCCCAATCCGATCCCTTCCACTCATCGAGCTTGCCGTCCACAACGGGGGCCGTGTTGCGGATGGCGACGTTGAGCGTGCGACTGCCTTCCTGCTTCTGCCGGGCCAACTCCCGCTGGGTGTGATACTCGCGGGCAGCGATCATGTCCTTTTCGCTGATCTGGATTCGCTGGGTTGGCAAGCGCCGTATCGTGTCCAGATTGTCGACGCGCACCAGGGTCGTACGCCCGCCGTCGACGATGTAGACATTGCCGTCTTCGGTTTGAGTGATGGAGGGCCAGAAGTTCTCATCGTGCGTTGAGACCTTGTTGAGCTTCATGTTCCGCGTGGCCACGGGCATATGCCAGGACTTGCCCACGCGCACGTCCTGGAAGATGCTTGCCACGAAGAGACCATCGACGGTGAACATGTACATCGGCCCCATGTTGCCGTTGACCACCCAGCAAGGCCCAGCGTCGCTATTCTTCGGAGTGATGAAGCTGCCAAGAAGCCGCGTGGGTCCGATGATCTGACCTGGCATCTCCGCCACCGGAGCTTCGTGAGAGGGATGCAGACCGGGCCAGAGGTTCGGGTAGGACCACTTCGTCTCGCCCTTTAGCGCTCCGGAAACGGAGTACTGATGGAAGGGTTTGATGCCATTCGTAGCGACGACCCAGCCATCGTCGGTAACGAGCGCCTGATCCCCGCCGCTGCTCGCCGGGCCCTGGACGCCCGTGGCTGCCACCTTCCCCGCGGTCAGATCGTAGACAGGCACACCCCTATCAAAACGAATCGGCTTGTAGACCATGGTCTTCTCGTTCACCCGTGAGACGACGACGCGAAGGTCCGGCATCACCGTCACTCCACCACTGCTCGCATTGACCATATTGACCTCATCAGGCTGCATGCGAGCGTCGACATTCCAATCGGTCCAAGAGAACAGAGCCCTGTTCTGCCACCAGTTCCCCTTGGGGTCCACGCCCTTTGGCCAACGCTTGAGGAACTCCGGCTCTTTCAGCTTGCCCCACCCCCGGTTGCCGCCCGCAACAGAGCCTATGGCAGCCACAGGAACGGCCCCGCCCCGCTTGTCGAGCCAGATTGTGGCAATCCCCGCGCCATTCGTGGGGTTGGAGGTGTGCCAGTTGGAGAAGTAGCGTCTGCCATTGACGTAGTGCGGCATCTCTGGCAGGCCGTTACAGCCGAAAGCGTCCGGAGGAAACGCATCACCCTTCTGCTTGCGGTAGAGCACTGAAACCAGCTTGTCCTTGCCCTTCTTCCAGTCGAGCTCGAATTCCATGGCGCTGAAGTAGAACCTGGTCTTGTCCGTGTGATCGAGGGTGCCTCCGCCGCCATACATGGATGGACCGTAGAATGCCTTGAGAAGTTTTCCCTCTTGGTCCCAGACGCTGACCCGCTTGGGTTGCATGTCAGCCTCTGCCACCCACAGGCGACCTCTCTCATCTATCGTGAGACCTGAAGGGCTGTTCATGTGCAAACGATCATAGGGACCGGCTTTGGGCATGCCGGGCTTGCCTATCTTGCGTAGCGGCTCGCCCTCAGGCTTGAAGACTTTGACCTGATGACTCCTGCCACGGTCGGAGACGTAGATGTTGCCCTGTCTGTCGAACGCGATCTGCTGAGGCTCTTCGAGATCGCGGACCAGGACTCTTGGTTCAGGCAGTTTGGGATTCTGCGCGACAGGCTGCGGGAACATGTACCGCCTGAGCTCCTTCCCCGCGAGGACGAACAGACGGCCCTGAACGTCAAAGGCGACGCCGCTCGGCTTCTTGACACCTACTGTTCCCAGAACCTTGCCGCCCTTGGCGTTGATGAAGAGCAGTTGATTCACCGCGGGCAGGCTGCAGACCATAAGACCATTGTGTACCGCGATGCCGGCAAGGGCTGCATCCGCTTTGCTCTTGAACCCATACTTGACGACCTGCTTGTCTCCCTGACGTGTCAAAGCGGTAAGACGCAACTCCTTGTCCCAACCAGAGCCGACATAGAGATACGTCTTGGCGTCGGCCTCTCGACCCTTGTCTCGAGCCAGGTGCTGCGCGCCGGTCCATCCGCCGCCGATGTGAGCGCGCCCTCCCCGCTTCCTGCCTTCGAGATCAACCCAGATGAGGCCGTGTCCACCTTCGGCCACGTGACTGCCAATGAACACCAGAGGAGTTCCGCCAGGGGCCTTGTTTCCCGGAACAAACTCCACGCAGTTTGGAGGGGTGTGATTGGTGGTCCATCCGCCTGTATTGTCATTGGTGGTCCAGGCCGGGGAGCCGGCATTGTAGACGGAGAACTCCAGATGCAGGTCAAGCTCCTTGTGAGTCAGCCCCCTCACCTGGAAGGTACCGGGCTTCACGAACTTGCCCGGCACATTGTAGACGCCATGCTTGGCCGCTTCGGTGTCGCGGCCCAAATCGTCCATCCCGTCCCACCAGGCCGTGTTCTCTCCTTTGGGGAAGGGCGTCTCGCTCACGAGATTGCGCACCCGAACGCCTTTCTCGTCTTCGATCACCAGCGTGACAAGACCGTCTTCCTTCAGGGAGAACTTGATTGGAATGGGGGGATGGCCGAGGTCATCCCTGCGCACAGGCAGAGCTGCCGTGGCAAGACCCGCCTCGACCAGCGGGTGCAGGGCCATGATCTCGCCCAACCAGACCCGCTTGCCTCCTCTGGTCTTGCCGTTCAGATGCGGATGGCTCTCGGCAGTGGGCTTGGTCATGCGCGCACGCAACGCGCGCGTGGTGACTGTCTTACCGAAATCGACCCAGTTGAGCGCGAGCTGCAACGGGTACAAGTTCGCCAGATCCCCGAAGGTGCCCACAGACTCCCAGTCTTCCTGGGATGCGTCACGAAGTCCCTTGTCAGCAGGCCCTCTGTATGCCAGCACGTCACACTCACCAAAGCCGGCCCAGAGCAGAATCAGCCCGCGCAGCGACACCTCCTGAGGCCAGAGGAGGTCCAGGACTTCAGGAGATTGTTCTGAGACTACCCGCTCGGCTCCCTCTTCACCGTTGTCCCAGGCGCCCCAACATCCGTTGTTGCTCCCATCGTTGACCTTGAAGGCCTTACCCGCGTTGGCGGTTGTCAAGGCGATCGACTGATTGGCCATGTTCGCGAAGCGGTCACTCAGCACGCACACCCCACCCAGCCAGCCGGCATACGTCTTGTCGGTGAGCTCGGGGACATGCGTAAAGCGGATGGCGCGGGTGACTGTCTTGGGCGGCAGGACCCAGAGACCGAACTCCTCGCCATTGGCCTCCTTCCGCGTAACCTTGCGGCCCTGGAGACGCACGGCCGGAGTCCACTGCGAGTCGTCATTCAGCTTCCCCGGATAGGTCGCATCGCTTCTCAGCACACTGAGTCTGCCGCCGGCGCGGGCCAAGACCGTGCCAACGGCGATTGCCTGCTTCCACCCGATCCGCATGTGCCGCACACCAGGCGTCTTGCTGTCCGCGTAGTACATGCCGCTCCACTCGATACGGGAGTTCTTCGTCCAGACGATGAAGGATGGCCCCCGTCTGATCTCGAACGACTTCTCTTCGCCGTCCACCCATTGTGCAAATGCGGACCCATCCAAGTCTTCTCTCGAGAGAGGGGACACAAGAAGCTGACCTCCTGCTGGCTGTTCCCCGGCTGAGGCAGGCCATGCGGTCAGAGACACGAGAGCGACAAGGACCACAGTACTGGTGTTCCGCTCCAATGATCGCATTGGCGGATTCAACTCCCAGGTGCAACACGTGAGCGCGGCTACGCCATAGAGCCCCTATATACCGCGATCGGGGTCTTGAAGCCAAGACACTTCCTCGGCCGGCTGTTCAGGTCCGTTTGCATCCCATTCCGACGTGAGGTAGGGTCGACTCTCGTAAGTGAGTCGCCGTTCCCAACCAAGCCAACCCAACCGAGCGAGAAGAAGATGACGCACAACCACAGGACAATCCGCATCGCATCCGTCGTGCTCGCAAGTTCGATGCTGACGGGGTCCGCAGCCGGCGTCAAGCCTGCCGCGGACTACGTCTGGGTCGAGGGCGAGGCGCCTCAGTCCCAGAGCATGACCCGCCACCCCTGGTGGTATGACAAGGTGAAGACACATCTGCTCTCGAACGCCGACTTCATCTCCAACTGGTCCGCCAAGCAAGGTGAGGCCACCTACACCTTCGCCATACCGGCAACAAAAAAACACACGTTCTGGGTGCGGGCCAATAC
>JADHXT010000145.1 GCA_016782825.1 Candidatus Brocadiia bacterium
GATGCCGTAGTTGAGGGGGAACAGGATTCCCCGCGATGGGTTGCCAAACTGGGTGTAGCTGAACGGCTCGCGCACCGGGCACTTGAAGATGGCGGGGTCGGGCGAGTAGACAAGCATGGCGGCGGTCCAGTCGCGGCGGTCGCTCTCCGGCGTCGGCGTGCCGCCCGCGTCCACCATCGCCGACCACGTGAGCTGGAACCGCATGTGGTTGTCCTTCAGGTAGCTCATCAGGCCGTAGCCGATCTGCTTGAGGTTCGACACGCACTCGGCGGCCCTGGCCTTGCCCGTGGCGCTCGATACCACGGGCAGCAGGAGGGCGGCCAGGATGACGATGACGGCTATCACCACGAGGAGCTCGATGAGCGTGAAGCCTCGCGGCTCGCGCGAACCGCCGGCCGCCACACATCGCATGGACATCAGCCTGTTCATTGCAGCACCTCGGGGTTCACGATATTGGGCGGCGTCTCCCCGCGCATCATGGCCACCACGTTTGTCGCGGCCAGCGTGGCCATCTTCGTGCGGGTGCCGACGGTGGCGCTGCCCAGATGGGGCGGAATCACCACATTGGGCAGTTCCGCGAGGCCGGGCTTGAGCTGCGGCTCGTCCTCGTACACATCGAGCCCCGCACCGGCGATCTGCCCCTGCCGCAGGGCCCCCACCAGGGCCACCTCGTCCACCACGGGGCCGCGGGACGTGTTGATCAGGTAGGCCGTGGGCTTCATCAGCGCCAACTCGCGAGGGCCGATCAGATGGTGCGTAGATTCGTTGAGGCTCACGTGGAGGCTCACGAAGTCCGACTCCCGCAGCAGCGTATCCAGGCCCACCCGCTCGGCGCCCACGGCCTGTTCGAGGGCTTCGTTCTGGCTGGGATCGTGGTAGAGCACGCGCATGCGGAAGCCGCGCGCGCGGAACGCCACGGCGGTGCCGATGCGGCCGGCTCCCACGATGCCCAGGGTGCGCCCGCTGATATCGCCGCCCAGGAAGAGCATGGGCGCCCAGCCGTGGAACTCTCCTGCCCGCGTGAACCGGTCGCCTTCCACGATGCGCCGCGCCACGGCGAACAGCAGCGCCCACGCCAGGTCGGCCGTCGCGTCGGTGAGCACGCCAGGCGTGTTGGTCACCGCGATGCCGCGCGCGGTGGCCGCCGCCACGTCGATGTTGTTGTAGCCCACCGCGTAGTTGGCGAAGATGCGGCACCGATCCGCCGCACCGATCACCTCAGCGTCGATGGGGTCCGTGAGCAGACACAGCACGGCATCGCGGCCACGCACGGCCGCCAGCAGTTCCTCGTGCGCGAGCACGCGGTCGTGCGGGCTCACCTCCACCCTGGCACCCGCATCCGTGAGGACGTCGATCCCCTGCTGGGGGATTCGGCGAGTGATGTACGCGTTGCAGTCCACCTTCGACACGGCATCCTCCAGGCACACGCTCTGCGGGAACTCCAGCAGGTGGGGGCACTTACACGATGTTACCGCGCCGGCCACGCCGTGTCAACGATGCCCCGCGCAGCGGAGCAGTCGCCCTTCTTCACTTCGCCTTCTTCCCACCGGCCGCGCCGCCCTTGGCTGCCGCAGGGCGGATGATTACGGTCGTCTTGGTGCCCTGAGCAGGGGCCAGCTTCTTGTCGATCTCCAGCATGCCATACTCCAACGCCACGCCGCCGCCCACGTCCACCACGCTCGGCGCATTGCCCAGCAGCCCGATCACCCAGCTCTCCGCATCGCCCAGATACGTGAGCTGCGTCTTGTCCTCGCCCGTAGGGAAGAACAGCGACCCGTAGAAGACCCACGGCAGGCGCTCGAGCGGCTTGCGCCGGTTCACGTCGACGATGAACTCGTGGGGCCGCCGCGTGACCACCTTGCCCTTGTGCGCGTAGCGAAGCCACACGTCCACGGCGTCGCCTTCCCGCAGCACCTTGCCGGGGTCCTCCTTGTCGCGGACGCGCGGCTTGAGGCCCAGCGCCAGCAGGGCCACGTGCAGGTGGCTCGGCTTGAGCGGCGTGGAGATGATGCTCTCGTAGTCGCGCATCGCCCCCTGGGTGACGAGCAGTTCCAGCGGGTAGTCGGCCACCAGGAACGTGCCGTCGAACTCCACCGTCTTCGTCTTCAGATCCAGCCGGAGGTGCGGCAGCTTCGGGGCCGCCGGCGCCTTCGCCGGCTCCGCCGCGACACCAACCGCCGCCAGGAACACCAACCACACCGAACAGAGAGCGGGACGTGCCATGGATGACCTCGCATCAAGGGGGTTTTGACGCATGGTAGCCCACGCCCGCTCGGCAGTCAAGCGCGGCGAAAACCCTCTTGCACCCGCCGGCGCCTTCGACTATACTAAACGCCGATGCAGGTGGCCGACGGTTGCCCGACGAGCTACCGCACAAGCCATAGGACATGCAGCGGGCCACCTCGCCCAGGAGCCAGCACGATGAAGCGATCGTACATCGCCCTTGCCGTGGTCATCATCGCCAGCGTCATCGCCCTCTTCATCCACCTCCAGCCGCCCGACCAGGCCGTCGTCCAACCGGCGGACAGAAAGGCCGTCGAGCCACCCACCGCGCCAGACAAGGCGAAGGCCGTCGTGCCCCCCACGCCGCCCGACAAGAAGGCCCCTGAACCCAAGGTCGAGCCCAAAGCCAAGGCCGAGCCCAAGGGCAAAGCCGAGACCCCCGAGCCACCCGCCCCGGCCGACACCGCCGCTGTGCTCGAGGCCGTGGACGCACACCTCGCCGCACGCAAGCCCGTCGAGGCCATGAAAGCCCTCTCCGACGCCATCGCCAAGACCACCGGCCCGGCCGCCGCACCCCTCAAGAAGCGCCAGACCGAGCTCGTCAACGTCCACTACTTCTCCAGCCGCCCCTCCCCCGTCGCCACCACCTACACCGTGGCCGCGGGCGACAACCTCCGCCGCATCGCCGCCAACCACAACGCCACCGACAGCTACGTCGCACGCCTCAACGACATCAAGGACAAAGACCACATCCGCATCGGCCAGCGGCTCAAGATCGTCCAGGGCGGCTTCGACGCCGAGATCGTCAAGAGCCAGTACCTGCTCACCGTCACCAAGGACGGCATCTGGATTCGCGACATCAAGGTGGGCCTCGGCAAGGACGGAGCCACCCCCATCGGCGCCTTCATCGCCGGCCCCAAGATCACCGAGCCCCCCTACACCGCCGTCCACCCCCCCATCCCCTTCGGCGACAAGAAAAACAACCCCCTCGGCACCCGCTGGATCACCATCCAGGGCGCCGGCAGCAACGAATACGGCATCCACGGCACCTGGGAGGACGACTCCATCGGCTCCGAGAAGTCCAAGGGCTGCATCCGCATGCTCAACAAGGACGTGGAGTGGCTCTTCGACCTCATCATCCCTGGCAAGAGCAAGATCGTCATCAAGCCGTAGCCGACGCCGCGCAGCCCCTCACTCCGGCACCCGCCGCCACTCCACCACAGGCCCGTGGCGCATGATCGCCACGCCACGCTCCGGCCGTGCGGCGGACATACGCCGCGGCCCCCAGCTCACCTCAACCATCTCCTGCTCTCTCAGCCGCGACGCCTGCCACCGCACCAGCGCCGCCGGTCCGTCCCACTCCTGCGCCAACTCACGCAGCGGACGCCACGCCTCGCCTCCCGCCATGCGGAACGCCCCTCGGCGCACCAGCACCTTCCGCGCCGCCCCCTCCACGCGAGGCCCCGCCGCGCTCGGGTCCAAGCCCGTCACCACGAAGCAGCGCCGCACCCCGCACCGCACGGCACACTCCAGATGCCATCGCCCCGCCGCATCCTGTTCCAGCACCACGTCGTCCCAGCTCCCCACGTCGCTCAGCCCGTAGTATGCCGGCACCACCGCCGCCGCGCGCCCCAACGCCACGCGCACCCGCCCGCGTCCCACGCCACCCACCTGCACCACCTCCAAAGCCAGCCCCCCGTCCACCCGAAGCCCCGCGGCCTCCACCACGCCGCGCCCCGTCGCGCCCAGGGCGCCCCACGTGGCAGCCCCCAGCGCGGCGCACGCCGCCAGCGACAGGCCAAACACAAGCCATCGCCCGCGACGGCACAGCACCCACACCACCACCGCACCCGCCACAAGCAGGCCCACAGCAATCCCCACCCACCGCCACCGCCCTGCCCCGTCCATCCGGGGCGCATCGAACAGCCCATACAGCCCCTCATCCACGGCCGGAGCGCGCTCGCCAGGTGGCGGCATCAGTGCCATCAGGTCGCCCTTCGCCAGATCCTCGGCCGAACCGGCAACGCCCATCCCCAAACCGTGGCGCCAGCCCACACCATCGCCCACCTCGAACGTCTCGCGCAGCGCCGATGGCCCATGCAGCCACTCCGCCGCATCGCGCGCCTCGTCATCCTGCCCGTCCGCCTCCGCCAGGAGAATCGTCAACCCGCCCTGAAGCCCACCGCCCCTCAGCGCCATCAACACCCCCTCGCTCAGGCCACCACCGTGCGCCCGCAGCACCACGGCGTCCGCCGCAGCCCACGCCCCCCACACCAGAGGCGCCCCCTCGGCTGCCACACCCACTACCCGCACCGGCTTGCCCGCGAACAACTCGCGTGCGGGCGCCTCTGCCTTGCCGACGGCCAGCACCAGGCGCCGGCCGGCCTCCGGCTGCCGCAGCGCGACCTCAGCCTCCACGTCGCACACAGTCGCCCCCCGCCCGTCTTCCGCCCGCACCCGCACCCTCTGCCGGCCCCCATGCACGGCCGCGAGCACACCCACCGTCGTCTCCGCCATCGCTCCCACGCCGAAAGGCCATCGGTACGCAATCCCCTCCACCACCACGTCCACCGACCCCACGACGGCCCCCCCGTCGTTCTCCAGCGTCACCCACAGCAGCACGGGCCGGCCCGGCCGGAACCAGCCGCCGAGCGCAGGCGTCACACGCGCCCGCAAGGCTCCTGCATCGCACGTAGCCACACAGGCCAGAAGGGAAAGGGCAAGCAACCGCATCGGCATCCTCATCGTCACGAGCGCCCCCATCCACCCGGTGTGGAATGGATTTGACATGTAACCCTGATTATGATAATTTTATCTCATTAGAAGCAACGCGTCGAGAGTGGAAAGGGCGATTAGCTCAGCTGGCTAGAGCGCATCCCTTACAAGGATGAAGTCGGCGGTTCGAATCCGTCATCGCCCACCACGGCTGGCTGCCTTCGAGCCGGCTTCTTGCGTGTTGCGACAGCTCGGGGGCGTAGCTCAACTTGGTTAGAGTACCAGACTGTCGATCTGGTGGTTGTGGGTTCGAGTCCCATCGCCCTCGCCAAGCAAGTCAAGCCCACTTCTGAACTTACGGAAGTGGGCTTGACTTTTGGCCCTCTCTATGCCAACATAATCTACCAACATAATGTTGGGACATGTTGGAAAAGGGGGCAGAATGGCACGTCCAAGAAAGCAGTATCCAACTCCCGGAAAGAGGAACCGGCGGAATTCCTGGTGCCTCTACTGGCGCAGTGGAGACAGAACCTACGAAGTCACCCTGGGCGGGGTCGATGAGTCTTCTGCCGAATCTCTGCGTCTCCAAGTGGCATTGGCTCTCCGAACAGGCGACTGGCCTGAATGGGCGCTCAGCCGCCAACCAGTTCACAAGTACCTGTCCGAGTGTGTCGCACGTAATGGAGGAGCGGCCCTCGAGGAGTACGAGCCCTCTCTCAGGGTCGAGATCTCTCCTTCCTGGGCAGGCACTTCCCTGGCCCACATCCGCGAGCTTCTCTCTTTCGCCAACAAGACCTGCGAGTCGATTACTCCGCAGGACGCGCAGGCATTCCTCGACCATATTGTCCAGACTTCGGGGCCTCACTTCAAGAACAACGGCCCGCGCTCCAAAGGAACCCGCAATGAGGCCCTCGCCGCCTGCCGTCGTTTCTATGCCTGGGCAGGAGCAACCGGCCGACTGGTCATCAATCCATTCGCGAAGTGCAGGCCCCTCAAGAAGGACGACGTCGAGACCATCGTCTACTGCACTCGCGAGGAGCGCGATCCCCTGCTGGCAGCAGCCAACGACTCACGCGACGGAATCGCGGTCTGGCTCGCCTTCTGGACAGGCATGAGGCGCGGGGAACTTCAGCGGTGCCATTGGGAGCACATCTCCCTCGCCAACGGACGAGTCGTCGTTCCCGTGTCCAAGACCCGCCGACGCCGGGTTGTTCCACTCGCGAGAAAACTACTGGAGAAGCTTGAACCAGTTGCCAAGCGGAAAGGGAAGGTCGTCCCCTGGTCGGATGTGTTCGGGCAGTGGACGTACCAGGCACGAATGCTCCTGGAAGCACTGGTGGAGAGGTGTCCCGACATCCCGCAGGAACGGATCAGGTGGAACTCATTCCGACACACATTCGGGTCACTGCTCGCACAGGACGGCGTCTCGCTGGACAAGATCAGCGCTTGGATGGGGAATTCATCCGCGGTTTGTCGACGGCACTACGCGGAGTTTGTGCCTCGTGACCACCGCGACGAGGAGATCGACAGGCTCGAGTGACATCGAAGCCACCCAAGAATCGCTACGACCAGCAACAGACAGAAGAGCCCCACTGCAGCAGGATACCCCACCTGCGCGCCCTGCCCTCTCAAGTCCATGAGCGACGGGCGCTTCCGGCAACGGCCACAGCGAGGTACAACACATAGTACAACAGGTTGGCGCAGGGAAGTGACCAACGGACTCATAATCCGTCGGTCGGAGGTTCGAGTCCTCCAGGGCCCACCACGAGAAGCGGCAAGGACTTACGCACAAGTCCTTGCCGTTTCTGCTACTTACGGGGCACACCCCATGTGCCTCCACAGGTGACCCCAAGTGACAGCAGAGGCGTGGAATGACACTCCTGTGCCCCGGAAAGGGCACAAATAGGGCACAAAGTGGATCGCGGTCCATGTTGGCCCGTGGCCTCGCCTTGACTCGTCCGCGGTGCCGGCATAGTATGCCTCCGTAGGAGTCGGTGCCCGACAGCAGGCGCCATTGTTGCCGAACAGGCGGAATCATCGGGAGGCCATCTCGCATGAGCCAGTCCACGGTCATTGCCACTGATCCATCATGGTGCATGGAGCGGCCTGACGTGAGGACTATGACGGTCTGTCTCGCACTCTCTCTGGCGCTTGCATGGAGTGCCGTGTTCGCTGGCGAGGCCCACCACAAGAGCCCCAAGCCAGCGGACAAGCCGACCGCCTACTACGAGAAACGCCAGCTTCGTGGATGGACGCTGCGCGTCCACAAAGACCTTCTCATCGCAGAACACCAAGCGCTTCTGGAGGACGTACTCGCCGAGTTGGCGGACCATCTGTATCGGATCGAGCGCGTTGTGCCGGCCAAGGCAGTTGAGAAGCTCAAGAACGTCGTCTTCTGGCTGGAGTACGACAACCCCAAGGGTCGCCACGGCCACTACCACCCGTCGGTGGGATGGCTGAAGGCGAACGGCTACAACCCCGACAAGGCCAAGGGGATTGAGTTCGGCAGCGCCAAGGGCTTCCTCCGATCCGTTCGACACCAGCCGTGGATGGTGCTGCACGAACTGGCTCACGCCTACCACGACCAGGTGCTCGGCTTCGAGCAGCCGGAGATCAAGGCGGCGTACGACGCTGCGAAGAAGAGCGGGAAGTACGAGAAGGTGCTGATCTGGAACGGCCGCATCGGCCGCCACTACGCCATGACCAATCCCAAGGAGTATTTCGCCGAGAACACCGAGGCATTCTTCGGCACGAACGACATCTATCCCTTCGTCAAGGCCGAGTTACGGCAGCATGATCCCGGCATGTACGCATTGCTCCCCGAGCTATGGGGTGTTGATCAGTGAGGCCGGCACCCTTCGCGCCGTGCTTCTCTGCTGACTTTCTCTGTGAGTCTGATGCAAGGGAGGGTGGGAAGCGAGCAGAGACCGTCCGCGCGGTCCTGTAGGAACATAGCATCAGGGTCAGCCTCGGCAAACGGGGCCGTCAGCGCGGTAGCCATGCGTTCGCGAGACTGTTTGGCGTGCGACATGGCCAGCCCGAACCGAGCGGGACGACGGTGTGGCGGTGGCTGAGCCAGGATGCCATCCGACCATGGCAGCACCGCAGTTGGATCTTCCCCCGCGACCCTGACTTCGCCGCCAAGGCGGCGCGGGTGCTGGACCTCTACCAGGGAATCTGGGAGA
>JADHXT010000146.1 GCA_016782825.1 Candidatus Brocadiia bacterium
CTCGCCGCCCGCACCCCGCCGCCCGTCCTGCCCACCAACGCCAAGCGCAGTGCTTACACCGGACGCTTCCTCTGCCTCACCGTGCACAACACCCAGGAGGCCGGCGTGCCCCGCACAGGCCGCCTAGTGCGCCTCATCGAGGGCCTGCCTGTGGACACCCGCCACAGCACGCAAACGAACCCGTGGGAGGTGTGGAAGAACCACGGCGGCGCCATTGCCCGCGTTCTCGGCACCGTGCCGCTCGCCGCCGACGGCAGCTTCCACGTCGAGGCCCCCGCCGACCGCCTCGTCCACTTCCAGGTGCTCGACAGCGACCGCCGCGTCGTCGGCAACCAGCTCACGTGGATCTACACGCGCCCCGGCGAAAGCCGCTCGTGCATCGGCTGCCACGAGCGCCCCGACACCACGCCGCAGCTCCGCCTCCGCCCCCAGGCCCAGGCCGCCGAGCCCATCCCCCTCCTGCCCACGGGCGGCGACGAATTCCGCTACCGCGCCAAGGCCTGGCTCAAAGGCGCCCTCCCCGCCGCCGTCGAGGAGCGCACCCGCACCGTCCGTGCCATCAATCTCCTGGCGCGATGAGGGTGGCGAAGGACGCCACGCCACGACCAGCTCCCTGCGATGTGCGGATGGCCCGGAGTCGCGCTATACTTCTGTAGCTGACCAGGGGCTGTCCAAGGAGGACGGAGATGGCGAGAGTCGCTACGTTTGTGGGTGCTGCGGTTCTCTGGGTAGTATCGGGCTCCCTGCCTGCGACGGAGGCGGCGGGCCCCGTCGGTGCGGAAGCGGCCAACCCGCTGTTTGCGCTCATGCCCGAGCTGCGGCAGGCGGCGGCGCCGACGTGGGTGAAGGCGGGCCTGCGCCTCACCTTCTACAGTGCGGCGGCCAGCGTGCCGGGCAATCCCTACGACTACACGCGGGACAACAAGGGCGATTGGGCGGACAAGAACGGGCGCCGCTGGAACCGCAGCGACTCGCCCGGCCCCGGCGGCCACGGGTTCACGCAGGTGAACGTGGTGGCGCTCGACGCGACGACAGCGGTGCTCGACATCCGCAGCTATGGTTTTGTGAACCTGACCCAGGGGCCGATCCTTCACAGCATCGCCTGCCACATCGGCGTGCCGGGAGCCGGTGCCGACTACTGGGTGAACCCCGCCGCCCTTCAGGGCCTCGCCGAGCGGCGCACGGTCGACGTGGTGGTGATGCGCATGCCTTACACCGTGGAGGGCAGGACCTATCAGGCCATCCGCCTCCAGGCCAACCAGCCCACTGGCCACGTGGCCGCCGTGTATGACCTCAAGACCGGTGTGCTGCTCCACTCGAACAGTGCCGTCACCACCGCTGCCACCACGCTGCCAAAGGACCCCCAGCAGGGCCACACGTTGCAGGGCTCGCGCACCGCTCTCGTCCAGACCACCTTCAAGAGCGTTCGCCAGCTCCACGTGCCGTGGGCTGCGGCGGCGCCCCCGCCCTGGCTGGCCACTCTGGCCCGTGCGGACTACCAGGGCAGCGCCACCGTGGTGATCCCCGGCTCGCCGGTCATACCCCTCCCGGCCACCATGAGCGCGCGCACCACCCAGCGCGGGCCGAACTGGATCCGCTGCACCCTTACGGCCGCGCTCACCGCGCCGGCCGGCATGCCGTCGGCGCCCAACGCGCTGGACCGCGTGAGCGGGCCCGCGCAGTTCGGCGGGATGTTTCTGCCGACCGGCGCGATGGCAGCGCTGCGGGCCGGCCAGACACTCGACACGGATCCCCACACCCGCGTGACGGTGACCGTGGCCCACGTGGGGCCCGGGCCGGGGGGCCGCAACGTGGTGCAGGTTTCCGAGGTCGGCCAGGGGCAGCGGCTGGACTACTTCTACGACGCGGCGTCGGGCATGCTCGTGGGCTACCGCGATCAGAACGACCACATCCGCCTCGTGCAGCAGTTCCAGCTCGTGGGCACGCAGTAGGGCCTTTGCCTTCCCGCACCAGATTTCGTATACATCAGGGAGTGGGTGTGGTTCCCTCTGCCCCTGCGAGGAGTGATGCGCCATGCGACGACGCGAGTTCCTGCGAGCCGGCGCCACGGGCGCGGCGGCTGTTGCCCTGCGACAGCGGCTGGCGCTGGCGGCGCCGAAGCCGTCGAACGCTGCTGTGCTGCCGCAGCGCGCCTACAAGGACGACGTGAAGCTGTCCATCATCGGCTTCCCCGGCCTGGCCTTGAGCAAGATGAAGGACGAGAAGGAGATCGCCACCCTCGTCGCTGAGTCGGTGGAGCGCGGCTGCAACTACTTCGACGTGGCGCCCCGCTACGGCGACGCCGAGGTGAAGCTCGGCCCGGCTCTCGCGCCGTTCCGCAAGAAGGTGTTCCTCGCCTGCAAGACGGCGCTCCGCAACCGCGACGGCGCGAAGATGGAGTTCGAGCGGTCCCTCGAACGGCTGAAGGCCGACCGCTTCGACCTCTACCAGCTCCACGTGCTGAAAGACGTGGAGAAGGACGTGGACGCCGTCTTCGCGAAGGGCGGCGTGATGGACTATCTGCTGGAGCAGAAGAAGGCCGGCCGCATCCGCTACCTGGGCTTCTCGGCCCACACCGAGGAGGCGGCACTGGCCGCGCTCGAGCGCGGCGTCTTCGACTCGATTCTCTTCCCCGTGAACTTCGGCTCGTACATGAAGGGCAAGTTCGGCCCTCGCGTGGTGGAGGATGCGAAGAAGCGCGGCGTGGCCGTGTGTGCCA
Source organism: Candidatus Brocadiia bacterium (assembly GCA_016782825.1). Taxonomy (GTDB): domain Bacteria; phylum Planctomycetota; class PUPC01; order DSUN01; family DSUN01; genus BS750m-G60. Next base: position 2,720 of record JADHXT010000146.1, read on the forward strand.
TCAAGACGTTCGCGCGGCAGTGGTGGCCGAAGGGCGACAAGACGCGCGGCGAGTGGCGGCTGTGGTATCAGCCGCTGCACGACCGCGCCGAGGCCGATCTGTCGCTGCGGTTCACCATGGCCCAGGGCGCGGTGTCGGCAGTGCCGGCGGCGGACGCGCGGATCCACCGGCTGGCGATGGACGTGGCCGGCGGCGTGAAGCCCGTCGGCGCCGACGAGCTGGCCACGCTGCGCGCGCTGGCCGACACGCTCAACCCCGTGTTCACACAGCACCGCGCGCCGTGACCTGCAAGGAGGACGACATGCCCGACCGTGCGACGGCGGTGAACCGCCGCGGCTTCCTGGCCACGACGGCCGCGCTGGCGGCGGGATGCGCCCGCTCGCTCCAGAGCCGCGAGACCCGCAGGCCCAACATCCTGCTCGTCCATACCGACGACCAGGCACAGTGGGCCATGGGCGCCTACGGCAACGCCGACATCCACACCCCCCACATGGACCGCGTGGCACGCGAGGGGGCGCTCTTCGAGCGGGCCTTCGTGTCCACCCCCGTCTGCTCGCCGGCGCGCGCCACCCTGATGACCGGCCTCGACAGCATCCAGCACGGCATCACCGACTGGATTCACCCCCGCGAGACCCTCGGCCTCGACGCGAAGTTCACCACCTTCCCCGAGTTGCTCAAGGCCGCTGGCTACCGTCTGGGCTACGTGGGCAAATGGCACATCGGCAAGGAGCCGAAGTACCACCCGCGCACCCGTGGCTTCGACCACTTCATGGGCTTCCTCGAGGGCGGCAACCGCCCAAAGGACCCCACGCTGGAGATCGACGGCAAGACGGCCAAACGCCCCGGCTGGCTGGTGGACCTGCTCACCGACGCGGCGCTCAACTACATCGAGGCCAACAAGGCCGGGCCGTTCTTCTGCATGGTGAGCTACCGCGTGCCGCACGCGGCCTACACCCCCGTGCAGCCGCAGGACGCGGCCCACTACCAGGGCAAGACGCTGAAGCTCTTCCCCGGCTCCGAGGTCAACCCCAAGCGGGTCGAGCGCCTCCTCGCGGCCTACTATGCCTGCTGCTCCGCCGCCGACCGCAACCTCGGCCGCCTGCTCGCCAAGCTCGACGACCTGGGCATTGCCGAAAACACCCTCGTGATCTTCACCGGCGACAATGGCTACATGGTCGGCCACCACGGCCTCCACTCCAAGGGCAACGCCCACCGCCTCGGGCCGCCCGGCGGCTGCCGGCCCAACATGTTCGACCCCTCGGTGCTCGTGCCGCTGGCCATCCGCTGGCCCGCCGTGGTCAAGCCCGGCACCCGCATCCCGCAGATGGTGGGGCAGATCGACTTCTTCGCCACCCTGTGCGACGTGGCTGGCGTCCCCGCCTCCCAGCGGCCGAAGACCGAGAGCGCCAGCTTCCTGCCGCTGCTCCAGGGCCGCACCATTCCGTGGCGCGACGCCTTCTTCGGAAGCTACGAGCAATACCAGTACAAACCCAAGGCCAGCCTGCGGATGGTCCGCACGAACGACTGGAAGCTCGTGTGCAACCTCGCCCCCGGGGGCACCGACGAACTCTACCACCTGGCGACCGATGCAGGCGAGACGAAGAACCTCATCGACGACCCCCAGGCCCAGGAGGTGCGCCGCCGCCTCGCCCAGCGGCTCGCCGTCTGGCAGCGGGAGCTGAACGACCGCGTCTTGAGATAGGGGTGAGCCGTGAACTCGTGGCCGCTTCGAGGTGGGTGCTCTTCACGCCGCCTCGCGCTCGGTGTGCTCCTGGGGTTGGCCCTCGTGGCCCCAGTGCTTGCGCGCGAGAATGCCCCGCCGGTTTACGGGGACAAGGTTGACCTCCTGGCCTACGTTGACGGCGACGGCCAGGCGCACCGCATCACGACCGCCGAGGGCTGGCGGAGGCGTCGCGAGCACATCCTGGCCAGCATGCAGCTCGTGATGGGCGAGCTGCCCGCCGCCTCGCGGAAGGTGCCGCTGGACGTGCGATTGCACGAAGAGGTCCGCCTGCCGAAGTTCACACGCAAGAAGATCACCTTCGCCGTCGAGAAGGGCGACCGCGTGCCCGCCTACCTCCTCATCCCGCACGGGCTCGTGGGCAGAGCGCCGGCGATGCTGTGCCTGCACCCGACGTCGCGCCTCGGCAAGGGCGTGGCCGTGGGCCTCGGGCCGAAGCCCAACCGCAACCACGCCGAGGAGCTGGCCGAGCGAGGCTACGTGACTCTCGCACCGGACTACCCGAACATGGGCGACTACAAGGTCGACCCGCATGCGTACGGCTACGCGAGCGCCACGATGAAGGGCATCTGGAACCACATGCGGGCGGTGGACCTGCTCCAGTCGCTGCCGCAGGTGGACCCCGAGCGCATCGGCTGCATCGGGCACTCGCTCGGCGGCCACAACACGATGTTCCTCGCGGTGTTCGACCGGCGCATCAAGGTGATGGTGTCGAGCTGTGGGTTCAATGCCTTCGCCAAGTACAAGGGAGGCGACCTGACGGGCTGGAGCCACCGGGGCTATATGCCGCGGGTCGCGACGGCGTACGGGAAGGACCCGCGGCGGATGCCGTTCGACTTCACGGAGGTCGTTGCCGCTCTTGCGCCGCGCCCGTTCTTTGTCAATGCTCCGCTGCGGGACGGCAACTTCGAGGTGTCGGGCGTGAAGGACTGTATTGCAGCGGCGAAGCCCGTGTACGAACTGCTCGGGGCCGCGGGCAAGCTCGTGGCCGCGTACCCGGAGGCGGGGCACGATTTCCCGCCCGACGCGAGGCGGGCCGCCTACGCGTTTGTGGACAAAGCCTTGGGCAAGAAGTGACCGGGGTGCTGCTGTGTTGAGACGAGCGATCATCCTCGGCCTCGTCCTTTCGGGTTGCCTGGCCACCGCGGCGGGGCAGCTCGCGCTCGACGCGGACATCGTGGCCGAGCGCAAGTGGGCCGCCGGCACGTCGCGATACGCCGACGAACTCGAGCGGCTCGTGGATACCAATCGCCTGCCGAGCTCGCGGACGCTCATCGATGCCGTGGGCAAGCACGCCACGTGCAACATGCTGGACGTGGCCCGCGGGCGCGGCTGGTTTCGCGACGACGCGGTCCTGCGCGCGCTGCTGGCCGACCGCTCGCTGGCCTTCGGCCTGGCCATGGCACTGAAGCCGAAAGACAACGCCGCCGCCGCCCTCAACGTCCTGGGCGCCATCCTGCACGCCCTCAAGGGGCGCGAGCTGGCCTCGCCCGACCTGGCCATCGCCATGGCCGTGGTGTGGGATGCCCGCCCCGACTCCGCCGCCCGAGCGGCGCAGCTCTTCCTCCACTACGTGCGAAACGCGGCGCGTCTGAAAGGCGACCTCACCCGCCTCCCCTGGCCGCTGGCCACGCTGGTGGTGGACGTGAACGTGGGGAAGGGCGAGAGGGCCTGGGCCATGGAGCGCTACGCAGGCAAATCCTCCTACCTCGCCCTGTATGACGGCGTCCCCTACGAGCCGCATCGCCGCGCCTGGGAGCGCGGCACGCCCTACACGCTGGACCGCATCCTGCTGCACGGCGGCGCGTCGATCGACCGCGCCTACTTCGCCGCGTCGGTGGCCAAGGTGTGCGGCCGTCCGTGCCTGCTGCTCGTGGGCACCACGCGGGTCGGCGTGCCGCAGGCCTGGGTGCTGGAGCTCAACTGGCGCGGCGGGCGCTACGAATGGTGGGCGCAGGGCGCCTCGCGGGAGCCCCTCGGCGCCTACGTGGACCCTCAGACAGGAGCGAAGCGCAGCCTGTCCGAGGCCCGGCTGCTCTCCCGCGGCATGAGCCTATCGGCAGAACGCCGCGCCGCGGCCGACGCCTACAACTACGCCGCCCAGGTGTTCCACGGAAAGATCAGCGTGCCGCGCGTTCTGGCGCTGCTCAAGCAGGCCGTCAAGAGCAACCCCTACGACACCCGGCCGTGGCTCATGCTCTCCGAGATGATGGCGCGCCGCGAGGCCGCCTACGAAAAGGCGGGCGCCCTGTATCGGTATCTGCTCCATAGCTACCGGCGGTACCCCCACTTCACGCGCGACATCCTGCACGCCTTGCTGCCGTTGATCCCGGACGACGCCGTGGCACGCCGCAAGCGCCTCTTCGAGGCCACCTTCGAGGTCTACCGCGAGACGCCCGAGGTGGCGGTGGAACTCATGATGGAACTGGCCGGGTACCTCCAGCGCCAACGCTACACCCGCGCGGCCATGGCCACCTACCATGCCGCGGTGCGGCGCTATCGCGAGCAGGGGCACCTGGTGGAGAAGGCGCTGGCGTCGGCCGAGGACATCTATCGCCGACACGAGATGCTGCCCGAGGCCATCGAGATGTATGAATACGTCTACCGGGCCTACCGCGACGAGCAGACCGACGCCATCGCGCACGGCCGCGACGCCTACGTCTACCGCTTCGCCGAGCGGCTGGCGCGGCTGTGCCGCGAGGCCGGCGACAAGGTCAAGGCCGCCCAGTACGATACCATCTGCGACCAGATCGACCGCGAGATCGAGTCCCGCAAGCGCCGCGAGCCGCGCCGGCCCAAGTAAGGAGCCCTCCGTGCACCACCGCCGTGTGTCCTCCCGCCTCTTCCCCCTGTTTCTGTGCGCGCTGATTGGAGTCCTGTCCGTGAGCAAGTCCAAGGCCGCCGCCGGAGAGCCCGTGCGGCTCATCTTCGACACCGACATGGGCAACGACATCGACGACGCCCTCGCCCTGGGCATCATCCACGCCCTCGAGAGCCGCGGCGAGTGCAAGCTCCTCGCCGTCACCCTCACCAAGGGCGACCGCTACGCCGCCCCCTACGTGGACATCGTGAACGTCTTCTACGGCCGCGGCAGCATCCCCATCGGCAGCGTGCGGGGCGGCCCCACGCCGGCCGAGGGCAAGTACACCCGCACGGTGGCCACGGCCACGACCGACGGCAAGCCCCGCTACCCGCGCACCGTGGCGAAAACCGCCGACGTGCCCGAGGCCACCGAGGTGCTCCGCAGGACTCTGGCCGCGCAGCCCGATGGCTCGGTGGCCATCGTGCAGGTGGGCTTCTCCACCAACCTGGCGCGGCTGCTCGATTCGAAAGCCGACGAGCACTCGCCACTCGACGGTAAGACTCTCGCCGCGAAGAAGGTGCGGCTCCTCTCCGTCATGGCCGGCTCCCCGAACTTCCCCGAGTTCAACGTCGCCAAGGACATCCCGGCCGCGCAGAAGCTCGTGGCCGAGTGGCCCTCGCCCATCGTCTTCAGCCCCTTCGAGGTGGGCAAGGCGATCAAGTTCCCCGCGTCGAGCATCCTCAGCGACTTCGCGTACGTGCCGCACCACCCGCTGAAGGAAGGCTACGAGGCCTACATGAAGATGCCCTACGACCGCGAGACGTGGGACCTCACGAGCGTGCT
>JADHXT010000147.1 GCA_016782825.1 Candidatus Brocadiia bacterium
GGGCCTGGCCACGACCGCCGCGAGGCCCGTGCACAAGGTGCTGGCGCTGCGCGGCTACTGGCGCGTGGTGCAGCAGACCGCGACGGTGCTTGGACCGCAGCGCGTGGCCATGTGCGAGCGGGGGATGGCCGCGGCGGCGCGGGTGGAGGAGAAGCGACTCGGCCTCTCGGTGCTGTCGGGCGTGGCGCATATGGATGCGATGGAGCTGGCGCGGAAGCTCGCGGCCGACGCCACGATCCGTGCTGAGGCCGAGAGTGCAGAGGCGCAGATCGCCTCGGCTCTCGCCAAGATGCACCCGGCCGCGGCCAGGGCTGCGCTGGAGCGGCTGACGGCCGGGGCGAGCACTGATGCGGTGCGCTCCCAGGCAAGCAGTGCCCTCGCGGCAATGGACAAGCACCGCGGCTACGCCCGAATCTGGCAGGTGGCCGGCCCCTACCGCGAGGACGGCAAGAAGTGCCAGCAACTCTTCGACGTGGCGTTGCCTCCCGAGAAGCCCGACGCGAAGGTGGAGTGGAAATCGATGGACCTCGCCCCCGAGCCGCGGGTCGAGAACTCAGTGGACCTCGCCAAGGTGGTGAACGGCAACCACTGCGTGGCCTATCTCAAGGGGCGCGTGTTCGCGCCGAAGGCGCAGCGCGTGAAGCTGGAGATCGGCAGTGACGATGGCATCAAGATCTGGGTGAACGGCAAGCTCGTGCATGCCAGCAACGCCGTGCGAGGGCTCGCGGCCGCGCAGGAGATCGCTCACGCGGATCTCAAGCAGGGGTGGAACGATGTGCTGATGAAGATCACCCAGCACACGGCGGGCTGCGGTGCCTGCATCCGCGTGTGCAAGCCGGACGGCGGCGTGCCTGAGGGCCTGCGGTTCGACAACGGAGCAGGCCAGTGACTCAGTCGGCAAGCTCCACGGTGAGGCCCTTCATGGCGGGCTTGCCGGCGCAGGTGATGGTGTAGGTTTCTTCTGCGGCTTTGGCCGTGTGCACGTGGCGCTTCGCCGCACCGTCCTCCGTCCATGCGTAGGTGACCATCACGGGGCGGAAGCCGCCGTGGGGCTCGCGGTAGTCGGCGTCGATACGCGTCTGGTAGAGCATGGTGGTGTTGTGCTGGGTGCCGGCGAAGCGGACGAGAGCGGAGCGGGTGGCGGGAGGCACGTCGGCGGCGACGAAGGTCTTGCCGTGGTTGCGGGTGGGGCCTTCGCAGCGGCCGAGCGATGTGTAAGTCTTTCCTCCGTCGAAGGACACAGCCACGTCCCAGGCGTCGCGCTTGTCGCGGGCCCGGTAGTAGACGCCGATGCGGATGCGGGTGAGGTCGCCGGGCGTGGTGATGGGATACACCACCTCGCCGGTGCCGGCGGCGAGCACGAGGAGGCCGTTCTTCCGGATGTTCTTGCAGACGGGATGGAAGTCGGTGTAGTGGAGTTGCCTCCCCTTGTTCTTCGGGTCGGTGGTGCCTTCGATGGTGACGGCGCCCTCGGGGGGCGCGGCGCGGAAGGTGATGGTGTTGGTGCCCTGAACGAGGGCGGGGAGGGGCCGCTGGGAGTGTTGCACGTCGTGGGTCACTTTGAGCGCGTTGAGCCCCGTGCCCTTGCCTTTGAGGACGGCCTTCAGGCGGTAGTCGTAGCGGCGGAAAACGTGGGGCTTGAGGTCGAGGGTCTGTGGGCCTGAGGCATCGAGGGTGACGAGGGGCGTCCAGTCCAGCCCATTGTTGGTGGAGAGGGAGAGGGCGATGGAGCCGCCCGGGCCGACGACGGCGTCCAGTGCGAGGGTGCCGGTGAGGTACACGTAGCTGCTGGGCATGCGGAAGATGAGGGTGGCGGGCTGCGCGGGGTCCTTGGCGCGGACGGCTGGGCTCTGGCCGTCGTCGGCCTTGCAGGCCAGGTTGGTGGTGGCGAGCATGCCCGTGCGGAAGGCTCCGCTGGCGAGGGGGAGGGCATACTCGCGCACGCCGTTGCCGATGCGGCCGTTGGCGAGGTCGCCGTAGTCGGGGGTATAGCGGAGGGCGCCCTTGCCCACGGTCCCCTTGAGGCATCCCGGCGTGCCGCCGCCATCCATCATCACGTGGAGGCCCCTGTTCGACCAGTTGCGCACGAGACGCTCGCCGGGCCGGAGCTGCACGTTCACTTGGTAGCCCATGGAGTAGCCACTCTCGTAGGGGAAGAGGGTGGAGCCGTCGTATTCCTGCATGGTGCTGTACCAGCCGTGGGTGGCGGCGGGGAGCCAGCCCTGGGGGCCGTAGAAGGGGCAGTTGCGGAGGAGGTCGGGGCCGTTGCGCCAGCCGCCGTTGGCCATGAACTGCCGCAGCCGGGCGTCGTTGCCCTTGTAGCCCGGGTGAGCGGCATACCAGGCCTTGCAGTCGGCCACGATCTCCTCCACGCCGGCGATGGAGCCGTCGCGGTGGAAAAAGTAGTTGATGAGCGAGGCGTCGAGCAGATGCCACTTGCCGTCCCAGAGGATCTCGGGCACCACGTGGCGGCTGATCGTCCAGCCCCGCGCTTTGAGTCCCGCATGCCGCGCCAGCGCCTGCACGTGCGCCGACGTCACCGAGCAGAAGGAGTAGCCGTAGACATTGAACAGCTTGATGGGATCCTGCACGTTGTTCTCGAGCTGGAGAAACTCGCTCGGCGGGGCGTCCTGATGCTGGAAGGCCACCACCGTTCGCCAGATGGCCAGAGCCTTCTCCTTGTCCGTCATGCCTTCCTTGATGAAGGACTTCTCCCAGGCCTCGATGCTGGACACATCGTCCACATGGTTCGACAGCACGGTGATGTGGCTCACGACGCCCACTTCGGCCCGTGCGAGGCCGGCGAAGCTGGCCAGCGCGGCCATCACGACCACAAGATGCGACGACCTGGATGCCCTGCTCAGCGCAGATAGCATGATAACTCCCTCAGAGGAATGGTGTGTCTCGGCCCGCGCAGATTGTCGGGCATTGCCGTCTGCACTTCAAGTGCAGGTACGGTCGAGAAACGCCATTGCCTCACACTGCGGGAAGTGCTAGCATCTGGGCCGTTGTCCGTTGCATGCACGCGAGGAAGAAGGCAGGTAGTCATGGCCAGTTACGCGTTCTCGCCCGACGTCCGCGCGGCAGCCTGCGGGTTGCTCGTGGCGTTCGTCCTCATGGCCACTGCGCAGGCGCGGCCGCGGGGATGCGAGATCCGCGACGGCCGGCTGTTCGTCGATGGCAAATGGGTGTTTCTCAAGATCGGCAAGCCGTTGCGCAACTTCGCGCTGGCCGAGGCGTGTGAGAAGCTCATCGCCGACCTCGCCATCCTCCAGCAGAAGGGCTACAACTGCCTGGAGCTGAACTGCTACTGGCACCACTTCGACAAGGACGGCGACGGGCGGCCCGACGCATCGCTGGCGCCACTGCGCAAGCTGGTGGACGCCATCGCGGCGCGGGGCATGTTCCCGTGTTTGTCCGTCGAGACTTACGGCGTGGGCGGCGGGCAGGTGCCCGAGCCCTTCTGGGGCAGGAACCCCGATGCCTATGCCATCACCCACGAAGGCAAGCCACTCCGCGACACCGAGTATGGCTTCCACACCAAGGTGCCGTGCCTCTTCTCGCCCGGCTACCGCGAGACGGCCCGGCGCTTCATCCGGGCCATGGCCGCGGGCATCGACCACACCAAGCTCCTGTGGTTCGAGACCACCGTCGAGCCCCAGTACATCGGCAACCAGCACCTCGACTACAGCGTCCACGCCCGCCGCGCCTACGAGGCCTGGCTGAAGACGACGGGGACCAGCGGCCCTACTTGGCCAGTGCGTTTCCCCGTGCCCGCCGCGTTCGTCAACCACCCGACGTGGAACCGCTTCCGTGCCGAAGCGCTGGCCGACTGGGTGAACGGCGATGCCGCGGCCTTCCGTTCCGTGGCCGGCGCCGACGCCTACGTGGCCGTGGACTACCTGGAGACTGGCGGCGGCGAGATGCGCAACCGCAACGGCGATTCGGTGGCCTTCCTTACCCAACTCACAGCGGCCACCGTCGTGCAGGTGAACTGGCACTGGCACCTGGGCACCCGAAGCACCAACCACGTGGCCTACCGCAACGTCCGCGCCGCCATGGCCAAGACCCGGCGGCAGTGGGCCATCTGCGAGCACATGACGCTCAACGGCTCGGACTTCCGTCCTGCCGAAGTGGCCCCTCTGCTCCGCAGCACGCTGCGTCACGGCACACGGCTCGGCTGGGAGTTTGTGAACGTGGCGCCCAGCAGCGGCGACCCCTTCGCCCTCTACAACGACGACTGGAGCCCCAAGCCCCTCATGGCCGAAGTGGACCGTCGCTGGGAGCAATGGCTGAACGAGGTGCGTCGCGAGCCATCGACCCAGGAAACCACACGATGACCGAACCGTCCGAGGCACATGCCCGAGTGGACGCCTTGGTGGACCAGGTGGGCGTGGTGGCTGCCGGCGGGCAACTGGGCGTGGCCGCGCTGCTCTACACCTATCAGTGCACCATCGCCTGCCGCCACTGCTGCTTCGGCTGCGCCACCGACCGGCCCCACGCGCACATGTCCACGCCCCAGGCCGTGGGGCACCTGCACGCGCTGCACGAGCTTGGCCGCGTGATCCACATCGCCGGCGGTGAGTGCATGATGTACTGGGACGACCTGCGCTCCGTGCTCGAGCAGGCACACGCCGAGCGCGTGGAGCCCCATTTCATCGAGACCAACTGCTCCTTCGCCACCGACGATGCCGTGGTGGCCGAGCGGCTGGACGTGCTGGAGGCCAACGGCGTGGTGGGCCTGCTGATGAGCGCCGACCCCTACCATCAGGCCTTCGTGCCCCCCGAGCGCTTCCTCCGCGTGCGGCGGATGGCGCGCGAGCGGTTCGGCCCGGAAAACGTCTGGTGTGCTGGCGGCTCCGACGACGAGGTCAGCGACCTGGTGAGCATCGGGGCCGACGAGGCGCGCCTGCGGGAATACGTCCGCGCCCATCCCCCGCGGATGGTGGGCACGGCCCATCGGAAACTCCGTCAGTACCTCGACGCCGTGCCGGTGGACCGCATTCCGCCCGGCCACGGCTGGCGCTTCGCTCACGACGGGAGCGATTGCGGCGTCGAGTTCGATGCCGAGCGGATCTGGGAAGTGCACATCGATCCCTACAACAACGTCCAGACCAACTGCGGTGTCATCCTGGGCAACACCGATTCGATCGGCCTGGCCGAGGTGATGGCGCGCGGCCCGGCCAACGCCAACTTCGTGACGAAGCTCCTCGCCGAGGGCGGCCCGGTGGCGCTGGCCGAGTATGCCCGCGACAAGCATGGCTTCATCATCCCGTCCGAGGTGGTGAGCAAGTGCGATCTGTGCTACAACGTGCGCAAGTTCCTGCGTCCCTTCCATCCTGAGATCCTGGGGCCGGCAGAAGTCTACTGAGCCTCACCGAACGAGAGAGGTGTACCGCATGCGCATGGCGACACTGGGTGCCACGTGGTGCTTGATGGAGGCAGTGGCGATCATGGCATCTCTATCTGCAAGCGGAGCCATGGCGACGAAGGTCGAGAAGGCGCTGCTTCGCCAGTGGGCCGCAGCGAAGTTCGAGGCCACCGCCACCGAGGCGGCCGGAGGCGCAGGGCTCCTCGTACTGGCCAACCATGATCCCGTCATCCTCAACAACCGGGGTGGGCGGCCACTGCGGACCGGCGGTAAGGAGTACCGCCGAGGTCTCTACTGCCACGCGGTGAGCAAGGTGGTGGTGCGGCTGCCAGGGCCGGGCAAGACCTTCACGGCCGTCGTGGGCGTGGACAGCCACGCGCAGACGAGCGGCGGACGCGGCAGCGTCGTCTTCTCGGTGACCATCGGCGGCAAGGAGGCGTTTCGCTCCAAGGTGATACGCGAGGGCATGGCGGGCGTGCCTGTGTCGGTCGACCTGGCGGGGGCCACGGAGTTCGTGCTCAACGTGGGCGATGGCGGCGACGGCATCTCCTGCGACCAGAGCGACTGGGCCGATGCCAAGGTGGTGCTGGCCGACGGCGAGACCGTGTGGGTGGGCGACCTGCCGTTCATCGAGGCGGCGGGCGTGCAGGCTCTCCCCGAGCCGCCGTTCTCGTTCGTCTACGACGGGCGGCCATCGGTCGAGTTGCTACCCACCTGGAAGCGGCAGCATGCGGCCCGCAAGCTCGACGCCCAGCGCACCGAGCACGTGGTCACCTACACCGAGCCTAAGACGGGCCTCGTGGTGCGCTGCGTGGCAGTCGAGTATCACGACTTCCCCACCGTGGAGTGGACCCTCTACTTCAAGAATACCGGTAAGGCCGACACGCCGATCCTCAAAGACATCCAGGCGCTCGACACCCGCTTCCAGCGAGGTGACCGGGGCGAGTTCCTCCTGCACCACCACGTGGGCAGCACGGCGTCGATGGACGACTACCGCCCGCTCCAGACGCCGCTGCGGAAGGGAGAGACGCGCCGTTTCGCCTCGTCCAGCGGGCGGGGCAGCGACGGCGCGTGGCCCTACTACAACGTGGAATGGGCCGGTGCCGGCCTGATTGTGGCGGTCGGCTGGCCGGGACAGTGGGCCGCCACCTTCAGACGCGACGGCACCAACGGGCTGCACCTCCGCGCGGGCCAGGAGCGCACCCACCTCAAGCTGCTGCCGGGCGAGGAGATCCGCACGCCGCTCATCGCCCTCCAGGTGTACCGCGGCGACTGGCTTCGGGCGCAGAACGTGTGGCGGCGGTGGATGCTCGCGCACAACCTGCCGCGGCTGGAGAACGGCAAGGTGCCCGGGCCGCTCATGCCGGCCGCCAGCAGCAACCAGTGCCACGAAATGCAGAACGCCAACGAGACCAACCAGAAGCAGTTCATCGACGGCTACCTCGACAACGGCGTGCACATCGACTTCTGGTGGATGGATGCCGGCTGGTACGTGAACGGCACCAGTTGGCCGCGGGTCGGAACGTGGGAGGTCGACCGCACGCGCTTCCCCAAGGGCCTGCGGGCGATCAGCGACCACGCGCACGGACGCGGCGTCCGCATCCTGGTGTGGTTCGAACCCGAGCGCGTGACCCCTGGCACCTGGCTATACGAAAAGCATCCCGAATGGCTCCTCGGCGCCGACGGCCAGCAGAAGATGCTCTACCTCGGCAACCCCGAGGCTCGCAAGTGGCTCACCGACCACGTGGCCAAGCTCATGACCGACGAAGGCATCGACATCTACCGCCAGGACTGCAACTTCGATCTGCTCGGCTACTGGCGAGGCCACGACGCCCCCGACCGTCAGGGCATCACCGAAATCCGCCACGTGACCGGCTACCTGGCCTACTGGGACGAGCTGCGACGCCGCCGGCCCGGCCTGCTGATCGACACGTGTGCCTCCGGCGGCCGCCGCAACGACCTGGAGACCCTCCGCCGCTCCGTGCCGCTCCACAAGAGCGACATGCAGTACGCCAATCTCACCAGCAAGCAGACCCAGCTCTACGGCCTGGCCTTCTGGGTGCCGTACTTCGGCGCCCCCGTGTATCCGGCCGACCGGGTGGACACCTACGGCTTCCGCAGTGGCATCGCCCCGATGACTGGCCTCGGCTATGACACGCGGCGCAAGGACTACGACTACGCGCTGCTCCGCAAGCTGGTGGCCGAGTGGAAGCAGGTGGTGCCGAATCAGTTCGGCGACTACTGGCCGCTGACGTCGTGGCGGGCGGAGCTGGACGTGTGGATGGCCTGGCAGTTCGACCGTCCCGAGGTGGGCGAGGGCGTGGTGCAGGCGTTCCGCCGGCCCGAGAGCATCTATGAGTCGGCACGGTTTGTTCTCCGCGGGCTCGAGCCGTCGGCCACGTACGAGATCCGCAACGCGGACGTGGAAGGCACCACGAAGCTCAGCGGCCGCGAGCTGATGGAGAAGGGCCTGCTCGTCTCGATCCCGACCCAGCCGGGGGCGGCGATCCTCTTCTACAAGCGCCTGAAGCCGGCCCGTTGAACGCGGACCGCGGGTTCCTGCGTCACAGCCCTACCCGCGGAGGAAACGGGAAGGGACGTGCGTGGTGCGTCTTGCGTGGCACGCCGCGTGCTTGCGGTTGTTCTGATGCTGGGTGTGTGCGCGGCGGCGGAG